>JBEKCP010000085.1:0-13122 GCA_050014815.1 Thermoguttaceae bacterium
ACGGCCGCCACCGTGCAGCGCCCGGCGACTTGGAGAGAAAAATGGGCAAGCTGCCGGCAATCTGGAGAAAGTTCGGCCCTGGTGGCCTAACAATTGTGATTTGCGGCACTAGAGCCGTCCTCTTCTTCATCATTGCACCTCAGTCGCGCCACGGCTCGCTATTCATGTCTACTGACTCGCTCGCCTAGGATGGCGGCGGACAATTTCAGTTCGCCTTTGCCCCGTTGGCCGCAATGCCCGTGCCCGCCCCGGGCTCGCGTCTCACGCGGGCCGCTTGGGAATAACCAGCGTAAAGGTGGTGCCGTCGGGGGCCTGGCTGACAAACGAGACCTTGCCCCCCAGGTAGCGCTCGCCGAAGAGTTTCATGCCGTACGTGCCCACCCCGCGGCCCGGCTGCCCCTTGGTGGTAAAGGACCGTTGGAAGACCTGGAGCTGGATGTCGTCGGGCATGACCTGCTCGTTATGGACGCTGAGGACAGCCTCGTCGCCGCGCTCCGTGCAGGCCATGGTCACGGTGCCACCCGGGGGCGACGCCTCCAGGGCGTTCTTGAGCATGTTGCCCAGGACCCGCAGCAGGAGCTGGCGGTCGGTGACGATCAGGCCGTCCCAGACCTCCCGCAATTCGATGGCCCGATCGACCGCCGCGGAGTGCCGGAGGTACTGCAATCGCAGCTCTTCGAGCGCGGGCCGGAGGCGGATGGGGCGGGGCAAGGTCTGCAAGTCGCCCGATTCGGCCTGGACCAGGTCCCGCTGGGCCTGGATCGCGTCGATCAGTTGGTCGGTCAGGATGGCGATCTCCTCGCACGACTCCCGGTCCCCCTCCGGTTCTTCCAGGAGGTAACGGGCGTAGCCGCGGATGCACCCGGCCGTGTTCAAGACGTCGTGGAAGAAGGTCCGTTGGAGGGCCAGCAGCCGTTTGACCGGGCCGATGTCCTCGGCCGTGGCGACATAGAAGGTCTCCTCCGCGACTTGCAGGGGCGTGACGGTCAGTTTCAAGTCGAGCGATTTCAGGCCCTCGGGGCCGTCGATGAGGATGCGGCACTCGTGGGAGGACTGCCGGTTCTGGCTCTGGCTTTCGAGGATGGCCTGGGCGGCGCCGCACCTGACGCAATAGGGCCCCGTGCCGCACCCGTCGGGGCCCAGTTCCGCCCGAACGCACCCCAGGACCTCGCCCGGCCGCTTCCGAAGGACATCGGAAATCGCCCCATGCACCGCCGCCAGAAGGCTCCGGTTGGCGGCGATGATCTGGCGATGGGCGTTCAGCACCATCACCAGGGTCGGCACCGCGTCCAGCGACTGCTCCACAAGCGAGGCCGACTCCAACTGCCGCAGCTTCTGGCAAAACTCTTCTTCGCTGTCACGCCCCGGCGGGGCAAAGTATGTTTCGGGCGGCCTGTAGGTTGGATTACTCATGGTGTAGTGTCATTGGGTGGGCAGGATGGCAGGTCGGGCGATAAACAATCCCCATTCGGAAACGCACGTCCTTGCTATTCTACCCCATTCCACCGAATTGTCAGCCGCTGTCACGAGAACGCCAAACAGGCCCTTTCGGACTCGATCGCGGATCATTATACGCGAACATGGCGAATATGGGCAAGATGTATCGCGGCGCCTGTCGTGATGTGGTTGCAACCCATGAGCAAATCTGGTAGGACTGAGGGCTAGTACCCAATTGCTGAGTCCTGGGGAGCGTTTGGCCCGTCATGTTTGCACGCCTGGCAGCCCTGGTGATGAGGTACTGGCTTCTGGTGCTCGTGGCGTGGGTGGCCATTGCGGTAGCGTTGAAGCTGGCGGCGCCGTCCTGGAAGGACATTTCTCGCGACGGCGAGTTTGCCTATCTGCCGGACCGGATGACCAGCGCCCGCGGGGAAAAGCTGATCGAGAATGCCTTCCCCACTCAGGCCACCAAGAGCGATATCGTGATCGTGGTGGCACGGCAGAACGAGAAGCTCCATCCGGAAGACAAGGCGCTGGCCAGCCGGTTTGCCGAGCAGTTCGCTCCGAAAGAGGGAGTCGCCTCGCACATCACGGCCGTCCGGACCTTCGACGAGCCGATCATCGGCGGCAAGCTGATCAGCCCGCGGGGCCCCAACGGCCAGGCCGTGCTGGTCGTCCTGCAACTGGACACCGAGTTCATGGTGGTGGCCAACATCGATATCGTCAAGCAGGTCTTCAACGCGGTGGATTCCGTGCGGAAGGAGCAGGACTGTCCCAAGGGGCTCGAATTGGGCGTGACCGGCTCGGCGGCGATCGGCAGCGACATGCTCTTGTCGGCCGACGAGAGCATCCACAACACCGAGTTGTGGACGATCTGCCTGGTAGTGCTCATCCTGTTGTTGGTCTATCGCGCGCCCGGGCTGGTGATCGTCCCGCTGGTGGCCATCGGGGCCGCGTTCACGGTCTCGACCGACCTGTTGGCCTTGCTGGCCCAGTGGTGCGAGTGGACGGGGTGGTGCGGGTTCCGGGTCTTCGCGACCACGAAGATTTTCATCGTGGTGATTCTGTTCGGGGCAGCCACCGACTATTGCCTCTTCCTGATCGCCCGCTACCGGGAGGAGCTCCAGCGGGGACTGCCGGCGGAGGACGCGCTCCGCGAGGCCCTGGGCAAGACCGGCCACGCCCTGACGGCCAGCGCCATGACGACCATCCTCGGACTCGGCGCGATGGTGTTCGCCGACTTCGGCAAGTACCGCTACGGCGGGCCGACCATCGCCATGTCGCTGGTGGCCGCCCTGGTGGCCTGCCTGACCGTGGCGCCGGCCCTGCTGCGGGCCCTGGGACGGGTCGTGTTCTGGCCGCTCGGTGTCGGGCCGGTCACGAGCCAAGGGCCGGTCGCGCCGGACACCGGGGCTGGAGCCGTGCCTTCGCGCGGGCCCTCACGGAAGCCCGCTCGCGACCCAAAGGCCGTCTCCCGCGCCGCCGATCAAGCCGCCGGCCCGCTGGGACGCTTCTGGCAGACCGTTGCCCAGATGATCATCACGCACCCCGGCGTGATCCTGGTCGTCAGTTTTTTCGCATTGGCCCTGCCCGCCTACCAAGGCATGTCGGTCCCGGTCACTTACGACGTATTGAGCGATCTGAGCCCCGACCGCGTCGCCGTGCGGGGAACGCGGCTCTTGGCGCGGTATTTTTCGGTTGGAGAGACGGGCCCCATCACTTTCCTGGCCTACCGCGGCGGCTGCAACTTCGACACGCCCGACATGCGGCGGCAGATCGCCCTCCTGACCAACGAGCTCCGCAGCTTTTCCTACGTCGACAGCCACGACGTCGAGACCCTGCCCGTCGAGAGCGTCCGCAGCCTGACCAATCCGCTGGGCGGCAAGCCGCAGACCTTCGGCCTCTTCACTCCGGCGGCGCAGCGAAGGATGGTTGCGCTGAACCAGCCGCAAATCAAGGGGTACTTCCTCTCGACCCATCCCAAGCCTCCCGAAGCCCCCAACCAGGTCGTCCGCTTCGACCTGGTCTGCCGGTACGATCCGTTTTCGCTCGAGAGCATCCACCTGCTCACCGCCATCGACAAGTTTCTCCAGGACAAGGCGGAGCATGACCCGGCGTGGGAGGGCACGTCGTTCGACTTCATCGGCACGACGGCGGGCATCCGGGACCTCCGGGAGGTCAACGCCAGCGACACGGTGCTGATCAGCATCCTGGTGTCGCTCTCCGTGCTGGGCGTGCTGGTGTTCCTGCTCCGCCGGCCCATCGTCTCCCTCTACCTGATCTTCACGGTGCTGTTCGGCTTCTTCGTCAGCCTGGGACTCACGAAGCTCTTCTTCGCCTGGTACTACGGCGACACGTTCCAGGGGTTGGACTGGAAACTGCCGATCTTCCTGTTCGTTATCCTGGTGGCCGTCGGCGAGGACTACAACATCTACCTCGTCACGCGGGTGTTCGAGGAGCAGCGCCGGCGGGGAGTCCTCGAGGGGCTCCGCGTGGCGGTGGTCCGCACGGGCGGCATCATCACCAGTTGCGGCGTGATCATGGCCGGCACGTTCGCGTCGATGGCGACCGGGACGCTGCGGGGCATGTTCGAGCTGGGCTTCTCGCTCTCGCTGGGCGTGCTGCTGGACACGTTTATCATCCGGACGATCCTCGTTCCGTCGTTCCTGGCCCTCTGGGACAGCCGCTTCGGCCGCGCGGCCCAGCCGGACGCCAAGGTGACGGCCATTCCCCATTTCGACGCCGCGGGGCCCTCGACCGAGCAGTCCATGGCCGAGCCCGCCAGCCGCGGCACCAAGTGCTGAAGGCCCGGGCTACCCCCAACCCGCGCGGGATTGCCCACATCTTTCCTCCACGGTGGTTTTACTTGCCCTGTTTGGGCTGCTTCTTTCCTTTGCGTCTTTGCGCCTTCGCGCCTTTGCGTGATATCCTCCCCAGCCACCGCGCTGCCTTCACGACAGGCCCTTCCACACTGGTGGGTATGCCGTTGAGGGCGTCTGTTCCGGCCAAGACTTCGATTTCGCGGTGTTCGATCCAGCTTCAGCGTCGTGTCCACGGGGAAGGCCGCTATTTGTGGAGAGATCGTTTGCAGGGATATCGATTCAGGATGGGGGGTATTTCACGCAAAGTCGCCAAGCCGCAGAGGCGCAGAGGAATACCCGCCCGCCGCGCGAATGCCCCCCTGCTTGACCGACATCCGGCCCGTCGGGTAATCTGATTGCCGTCGCTGGACCGGCACCCGGGGCTTTTCATCACCGACGGCGTTGTATTTCTCGCTGTTCGACGCCTTCCCTATAGGATGGTTGCCCCCCTCACGATCGGAGATGATGTATGTCCGCCGCGTCCCCCGCTCCCAGTTGTATCGTGTGCGGTAAGGTCCTGCCGGCCGCCGGGCAGGATTGCCCGAGCTGCCACGCCTCCGCCGCATGGCAGGACCTGATCGGAGCCGCCCAGTTCGCCCACGCCCGGCTCCAACAATGGCAGGCGGAGGGTGTGATCGGCAAGGAAGCGTTGGCGGCCGTCGCCTGGGCCTGCAACCAGGAGCGCCAGGAGTGGGACGTCGCGGCCCGGTCGGGCCGGCCGCTGCCGTCGGGGACCGGGCTTGCCCCGCGGGACTGCTGCTGGAGTTGCAAGACGAAGCTCTCAGGGGCGCCTTCCCACTGCCCGGGCTGCGGGGCGCCGGTCGGCGGGGAACTCGTCGAGCAGTTGCGGTACTGGAGTTACACGTGCTACGCCCTCAAGTCCCATAGCGATGCCCGCCGGCTGCCGTTGGCCCAGGCCCATGCCTCGATCAACGACGCGAAAGGACGGATCGCCGGCCTGCGGACGAAGCTCGATGCCGAGCGTCGCCCGATCGTCGCCGAGTTGGTCCAGCCGAATGCCGAGGGCCAGGGCGAGGATTTCGCCGGCGCGGTGGCGCGGTTGGTCGGGCTGGATGCGGCATCGGGCTCTCCGCACTCTTCAGGCGCTCCCGGCCAGGCGGCGGCGCCCCGCCTGCCCCGCCGCCCCTTGTGGGAAATCCTGTTGGATCCCCGCAGCATCCAATGGCTGCTGGGGTTGGGCGGTGCGCTGCTGGTGTTGGGGCTGGTGATCTGGCTGGCGACGCTGGGCGTGTTCAAGAACCCGCTGGTCGTCGCCGTGACGCTGGGAGCGGCCAACGCGGCAATCCTGGGCGGCGGCTGGGCCGTCACCGGCTACACCCGCTACCAAACGGCCGGCCGCGCCCTGACGCTGCTGGCGTGCCTCGTCATGCCCCTGAACCTGTGGTTCTACCATGCCAACGGCCTGATCACGCTGGAGGGGCACCTCTGGGTCGCCGCCCTGGTCTGCTGCCTCCTCTACGCGGCCTCGGCCTGGGTCTTGCGCGATCCGATGTTCGTCTACGTCCTGGCCGGCGGCGTAGCCATGACGGGCCTCTTGATGCTGGCCGACTATCAGAAGTTCTGGGAAATCGCCGCGCCCTCGACGCTCCTGGTCGTGCTGGGCATGATCTGCATCCACGCGGAGCGGGCCTTCGCCGAGTCCGAGGGCCCCTTCTCCCGCGGCCGCTTCGGTCTGGCCTTCTTCTGGTCGGGGCAGACCTTGTTGGGCGCGGGACTCTTGTTCCTGTTGGGCGCCCAGTTGGCCGGCAACTGGCTCTACAAGCCCTTGTTCGAGCCGATCTACCAGCGGTGGCAACTTGGCCCGCCCGCCGTCGTCACCGAGCACTGGGGGCAGCTCCTGGCCTTGGCCTTGGTGCTGGCCGGCACGTACGCGTATGCCTATTCCGACCTGGTGGTCCGCCGGGTGGGCGTGTACATCTACCTGGCGGTCTTCACGCTGCTGTGGTCTGAAGTCCTCGTGATCGAGCTTTGCACCCTTTCGGTGACCACGGAGGCCGCGATCATCGCCCTGGCGGTGACGGCCCTGACGGCGAATCTGGCCGCCCCCTCGGCCTCGCGGTGGCAGCAGAAACTCGCCGAGGGCCAGGCCGCAGGGTCGCTGGCCGAATCGATCCGGCCGCTGGATCGGGCCGGCCCGCCGCTGGGACTCCTGCTGAGCACGCTGCCCGTGGTGTTGGGCATCCTGCTGCACCTCCGCGCCACCTACGAGCCGCTCAACCACGCCTGGACCCTGCCCGGCGGGCAGCTCTACGCCATCGGCTGGCTCTACGTGGGGGCCATGCTGCTGACGGCCGCGACCTGCCGCATCGGGGCGCACCTCTACCGCCACCGCCTCCCCTGGCTGGCGACCACCTACTTCCTCGGCGCCGCGGCGGCCACGCTCGTCGGCACGGCCGGCCTCCTCTCGATCCTCGGCGTCAAGACCTGGGACCACCTGGCGCCCATCTTGATGATCATCCCGATCCTTTACCTGATCTCCGCGCGGCTGTACCGGGGGCACAGCCAGGAGAACCCGTTGGCGTGGACGTCCCAGGCCGCCACGGCCGTCATTCTCGTCGCCGTCCTGGCGGCCTCGATGCACCTGACGCCCCGGCACGTCTTCGAGCCCGCCAGCGGCACGCCGCTGAACCTGCTCCAGGCGCTCGTGTTCGCCGAAGCGGCCGTGTTCTACGCCCTGGCCGCCGCTTTCCGCAAACAAGGCATCAACGTCTATCCTTGCGCGGCCGCCGCCTGCGGCGCCGCCTGGTATCTGCTCCAGTACCAGCAGGTCGGCGCGGAATACTATACGCTCACCTTCGCCCTGGTGGGACTCGCGCTGCTGGTCGGGTACCGGCTGGCCGTGTGGGAGCGGGCAGGCCTGGCCGAGCCCGCCTTCCAGTGTGCCAATGCCCTGATGTCGCTCTCGCTGGTGGCCGCCGCCCTCTTGACGCTCAGCCGCGTGGCCACCCGTCCCGACATGGTCCACTGGTCGCTGGTGGTCTTGCTGGGGAGCCTGGGCGCGGTGAGCCTCTTGGGCGCATGGCTGGTCCGTCACCCCGGCTGGCGGCGGTGGTACGTCGTGGCCGCGATCACCGAGGGCGCGCTGGTGTTCCTCGCGATCCACATCCTCAGTCATCTCAGCGTCTGGGAAAAGCTCGAAATCTTCTGCGTGGCGACCGGCGTCGGCCTGCTGGTGATCGGCCACCTCGGCTGGTACCGCGAGCAGGAGCGGCAGGAGGACCTGGTGACCTTCAGCCTCACCATGGGCAGCCTCCTCGTGGCCGCCCCGCTGGCCATCGCCGTGATCCTCCACCGGAGCGAGCCGCACTTCTCGCCGCTCAATGAGTTGGGAATGCTCCTGGCCGGCGTCGTGCTCCTGGCCAGCGGCTTCATGCTCCAACTGCGTTCGACGACCGTCACCGGGGCTACGCTGCTGGCGGTCTACCTCCTGACCCTGACGCTCTACATCAACATGCTGGAGAACGTCCAGACGGCGGCCATCTGGATGACCATCGGCGGCGGGGTGCTCTTCGGCAGCGGAGTGCTCTTGAGCATCTACCGCGATCGGCTGCTGACGTTGCCCGACCAGGTAAAACGCCGCGAAGGGATGTTCCGCGTGCTCTCCTGGCGGTGATGGTCCTTGCTTTTCCGGGCCGAGGCGCGGGACCCAGGCCCGCTCAGTTCGACGGCACGTACCGCTCGTACTGGTACGTCAGCGTCTTCTCTTCGCCGGGCTCCAGCTTGACGTGCCAGCGCACCGTGCCCTCCCGTTCCAAGAGCCGCATCTTCGTGGAATCGACCGAGAGCGAGCCCCCCTGGTCGGTCGTGAGCGGCTTGCCCGGCGTCGGATTGGCAATGATCACGTCGACGGTCCGCTTCTCGTAGTTGTGCAGCTTCAGCTTGCCTTCCAGGGTAACCAGGTCGAAGTAGACGTTGTTTGAGGGAGAATGGGCCTTGAGCTTCCGCTCGACCTCCCGCTCGCTCTTGTCGTGCGCGATGTTGATGGCGGCGGTCACCGGCAGCTCTCCCCGGCTCCCCTTGGGCGTGTACTTCAGCAGGTCCTCGCTCAGCGGCCGGTCCTCGCTCAACGCCAGGCAGGGCCCCGTGGTCCAGGCGCTGTCCGTCTGGTTGCTCAGCACCAGCGAGTGCTCCATCTGTGCCGGGGGCGACCAGCGGTAGATGTGCGAATACTTGATCTTCTTGACGAAGAGCGTGATGATCGCTTTCTCACCGCGGCGGAGGTTCAGGTCCCTCTTCGTGTACACCGTGTAGTCCGTGGCGGCCGCGCCTTCCATCTGGGGCAGGTTTCCCAGGGCCTTGCCGAGGTCGCCACCCCGCCCCTCGACAGGCTGCTCGACGATGTTCGGTTGGTCGCCCTGGGGCCCCTGGCCCTCATTGCGGACGATCGCCGCCCGGTTCATCATCTGCGACATTACCTGGGCGGGCACGTTGGGGGCGCCCATCGCCACGCCGATCGTGCGAATCACCTGCCCCACGGCCAGCGGGGCCAGGTACTCGGTGTGGACGAAGTGCGGAACACCGACCACCATGTGAACGTCGGTGTGGATCAAGTCCTCCGCCTCGTTGACCAGCGTGCCGCGGAGCGTCAGTTCCGCCGTGTCATCGTCCAGGACCTTGAGGGTGTACTCGGGAATCCAGGTGATTCCCTGCCGCAAGTAGGCCATGCCGAGGGTGGCGGTTCCCGGCTGCTTCTCCGCCTCGCTCAGCAGGTGGATGCGCAAGGGGAGCTCCAGCACTTGCAGCCGCGTGACGCCTTCCGTGGGGACGGCGAAGCTGTTGCTGTCGGTTTCCAGGACGACGAACTCCGGGCCGACCGACACCAGCTTGCCGGTGGCGGTCCGCTGCTGGCCCTTGTGCGTGTACTGCAACTGGATTTTGAGGTTCTTGCTGGCCTCCAGCCGCGCCCGCTTTGCGGCCGCGTCCTTGGGCGCGTCGCGGCCGTCGAACTCGATCACCTCGCCCGGCCCGGAACCCACGATATCCACGGTCTCCTTCTCGCTGCGGGCGTAGATGGCCAGCGTGCCGAAGGCGGCGGGCGGGACGTGCTCGGCCACGCACCAGCCGTCGCGGAGTTTCACCTCCCCCTCGCGCATGAAGAACCCCAGCCCGTTCTTGAACACCGCCACCGCGCGGGTCCGCGGTTTCCAGACGTGCGGGTTTTCGTCATCGGCCGCGGCTTTGGCCGCGTCGGGCACAGCCTTGACTGTCTCGGCCTTCGCCGCGGTCGCGCGTGCCGACAACAGCCTGGCCGGCGAAGCGGCCGTCTCGTCGCCCAAGGCCCCCGTCCAAGAGCCGCAGATCGCCACGGCGACCACCGCGCCCGCGGCTGCCCACCAACGTCTGCCTCCCCGCCAATACACCCCTGAGTTCCCCAAGGCTGCCATGATCGTCGCTCCTTAAACAGTGTGTGGATTCGCCTCGAAACCGGCCTGTGCGGCCCGACACATTGCTGTTATTGTAGCTTGCAGCGAAGGCCGCGGGTGTAACGTGTTTGTAACATCGCGGCCAGCCCGCCTGGTGACCCCCGGGCGGTAGGCCCGGTTGTTGCAAACAAGTTCGCGGGTGGAACGGGGTTCTCCACAGCCGTGAATGCTTACCCCAGTGCTGAGCGCGGCGTTTCCTGGGGCAAGAAATAAAAAACGGCCATCTCCCGCGGGGACGTGCTGCGTGCAATGCACGCTTTGAGGCCCAACGCGCTGGAAGCGGAGGCCCTCGATCAAGCATTGCGTCCCATGGCGGAAAATGCGCCGTTTTTCGCGAGTCCCAAGGACTCGGCAGCAGAAATCGAAATCAGTCCTCCTGGGTACGGGGTGAGAAGAAGTGGGTCCGCAGTTCCGCTGGAGGCTGGCGTCGCGACTGGTCATTCACCTCCCACACCTTGGATAATACCCGATGTTTCGGCGAAGTCAAAAACGACTTGAGGAAAATCCGCGCCGCGCCGCGAGATTCCGTTGCAAGTCGATGCCCGTCCCGCGCTTGCGGCAACAAGAATTCTTCCCGCAAGCCCGCCTCGCAGGGTTTCGCCGACCGCTGCGACCGTCGCGGGCGTTTGAGTCGCGGCCGGTCTGGCAATTGTTCTCGGCGGCCGCATACCAACCCGAAGCGCCAGCGAGGTTTTCCTGGTAGGTCCCGCCTGCCGGGCGGGACCCTGCGCTGGTAGGTCCCGCCTGCCGGGCGGGACGCTGCGCTGGTAGGTCCCGCCTGCCGGGCGGGACCCTGCGCACCGACGACGCCTGCCCATCGTGCAAGTCCCTTCCGGCAGAAGGGACCTACAGGCGCGCCTCTGGAACCGCGAAGGTCCATTTAGGGCTACGGCGATGGGGCCCGGGCTGTCCCGCCTCAACGCGTCGGCCCACGTGACCGACGAGCGCAAAGAAGACGCGTTTAGTCGCGTCGGTGGGGGCGACCGAAGCGCGCCAACCGACCTGGGCGGGGGGAATCCCAGGAAACGGTCCTTTTCCGACTCGTCTCGCAATATGTATGAGTTGATGGGACATCGCCTCGAATCAACATGCCGAACGATCGCGCTGAGCCGCCGCTTCATCCAGCACGAATCGCCACGCGGTCGAGGGCCATCGGCTCCAGCACGTTGTTAGCCAGCTGTAGCGGCACAATGAATGTTCATAGCTGTTCAGCGCTGACGCTTGGGATGAAAGTGCTCAAACAGGAGCAGCGCGACTAACGAAAGCGCCAGCGTGCTCAGTGCCAACCAAAAACGGTCGCCATACAGTGCGGCTGCAAGCAGTGCCGTCGCCCAAGCCAGCGCAAAACCGGACGGAAGATGGTTCTCCCAGTGATGGGAGGAATGTCGCTCATTCTTCGGAAGAGCCAGAGATTTTCTCTGGGCTGAAAATGTCCCTGTATCATCCTCAAGAATCGCCACCTCGATTTCGCGGGCCCTCTCTAGTAGCGGGCCCAAGAACTCCCGATTTGACCGATTGGTTCGGAACCAGACGTAACAGATCCAGAAATTGAAAACGCAAGAGGCCACAAGGAACAAGAACGCCGGCCTTGCTGGAGCGGCACCGGAGAGAAATGTATCTTTGAGCGCAACACCAACCGCGGCGAGCAGCACAGACTCGACAGCGAAGAACCACTGGCTCTTCTGCCAAAAGTGGGCGTCCCAATGCGCGATCAGTGCCGGAAGGCTCCCGTACTCTCGGCACATGAAATCAAGCTTAGAGTTGTCAGAATTGTCCGTCATCAGAAATCCCCCCCAGCGCAACGATGACTTGGGACCAAGGCATATTGCCAAGCGATTCTCTGGCCAACAGGTATTCGACCGCCGAAGTGCGGCGAGACTTCACCGGATTTTCGCAGCCGAACATGGCGTTGTCAATCATGATACACCATGCTGTGAAAACGTTGGATTGATGGGGCCCCGCTGCCGTTCCGTCTAGCCGAGTGAGAGGAATCCCGAGATTGCCGTCTCCCTACTCAACCCGCGGTAGAGCCGTCGGAAATGGGGCTTTCGACGCTGTCTGGCCGAATTTGGAGGGTGGTCCGCTTGCGCGCGTCGGTGGCGCACACCGACGCGGGTTAGCTATTTCCGATTGGAGACATGAGGTGCGACGCACCGGTGCGTGCCGGGAAATACGAGGAAGCCGATCAAAGACCGAACGTCTCGGCAATCCATGACGGATGTGACAAGCCGTCAAAATACGCCTCTCGGGTCCGTCCGCCTGTTGACGCCATGGGACGGGACCGCTTGCGACGGCATCTTCGAGTTCGGCGACCCGGCACCCGCCGCGCGGCCCCTTTCTTGGGAGGCAGCGCCATGCGTAGGTCCCTTCTGCCGGAAGGGACTGATATGCAGGGTTACGTTAGCCCGGGTTATTCATGGAACCGCAGAGGACGCAGAGATCGCAGAGGAAGAGGCGATAACAAGGAAAACACGCCGCGTAGCCGGCAACTCGCCATTCTTTGCCATAATCTCTCACCGTGCTTGCTTTTCCGCGTTCTCTGCGTCCTCAGCGGTGAATAATGCGGGTCAGGAGCCGCGGCGGTTCCTACTCGCACGCTGGTGCGTTTGTCCCGCTCGGCAAGCGGGACCTACTTGAAAACCTCCCATTGTCCCGCTCGGCAAGCAGGACCTACTTGAAAACCTCCTTGTCCCGCTCGGCAAGCGGGACCTACTTGAAAACCTCCCAAAATCACGCAGCAAGGTCGCTTAGTAGGAACTGGGGGCACCATTTTCGTAAATAACTATTTGGTGTACACGTTAACCACCCACATGAGTATATTACCACGCAGAGGTACTTGTGGACCCTCATGTCCAGCACCGACCCTTACAGGACAAGAACTTAAGACAGCTAAATTACCCAATATGAAACGCCGAATTTGGCCCATAAAGGGGGAATCCCACGCCGCCTGTAAAACCCTTAAAGAAAAGCACTTACGTCATCGGGCCCGGAGTTTCGGGCCGGGCCTCTTTTCAGGGGGGACGCCGACCGCGACAAACCAGGCCCTAAGTCCTTATTTCATGGCAACTTCCCGGCACCGGCCAATCCTGGGCCGGGCCAAGAACTCGTTGGGCGGTCAGAAAACCAACAAGTCAACGAAACGTACCCCCCTCTCTCCGCTTTCGGCGCGCTCGACCGCCGCCTTGCGCTGACTCTGAGGTCGCGCGCCCGGCGGGTCCCGGGGATGTCGTCCCGTGTGCCGGATCGGCCGCCAAGCACGAAATCCGAATGTCGAAATCTCAAAGAAATCCAAAGCACGAATACCCAATGTCCCAAACGCCGGCGTTTCGGTCATTCGGTCATTGGGTAATTTGAATTTGTTTGGGATTCCGGATTTCGTG
>JBEKCP010000086.1:0-13104 GCA_050014815.1 Thermoguttaceae bacterium
ACGGGCTCGCCCTCACCCCCTGCCCCTCTCCCGGAAAGGGAGAGGGGAGAACTAACGCGGGGCGATTGGCTTCCTTCCGTCAGCCAGTCCGACTACACCGCCGCGGTAGCCGAACTGCGGGAGTGCATCGCCCGCGGCGAAACCTACCAGGTGAACTACACGCTGCGGCTCCGCCGGCCGTGGACGGGCGATTCGTGGGAGTACTTCTTGGAACTCGTCGAGGCGCAGCACGCCCCGTACGCGGCCTACGTCGATACGGGCCGGCTGGCCGTCTGCTCCGCCTCGCCCGAGTTGTTCTTCCGCCTCGACGGCCTGGCGATACACTCGCGGCCGATGAAGGGGACCGCGCCGCGGGGGCGATGGTATGCCGACGACATTGCCCGGGCCAGCCAACTGGCTCGATCGGAGAAGGATCGGGCGGAGAACGCGATGGTCGTCGACATGATCCGCAACGACCTGGGGAAGATCGCGCGGGTGGGGAGCGTGCGGGTCTGTGACCTGTTCCACGTCGAGCGCTACCCGACCCTTTGGCAGATGACCTCGACCGTGGCCGCGGAGACCACGGCCTCCGTGAGCGAGATCCTGGCGGCCCTGTTTCCGTGCGCCTCGGTGACGGGGCCGCCGAAGCCCAACACGATGAAGATCATCGCCGGCATGGAGACGGCCCCCCGCGGCATCTACACCGGCGCGATCGGCATGATCGGGCCGGACCGGCAGGCCCAGTTCAACGTGGCCATCCGCACGGTGGTCATCGACCGGGCGTTGGGCGAGGCGGAGTACGGCGTGGGCGGCGGCGTGGTCTGGGATTCCACCCCGGAGGGCGAGTACCAGGAATGCCTCCTCAAGGCGCGGATCCTTACCGAGCGCCGCCCCGACTTCTCGCTCCTGGAAACCATGCTCTGGGAGCCCCCGGAGGGCGCCCCCGGCAACGAGCCTGTGGGCGGCCGAAAGGGGACAGTCCCATTTTCGCGACCATGCCGACCAACGCTTCGCGTCGGTGCCCGATGGTGCCCGCGAAAATCGGGACAGTCCCCCGGCTATGGCGGTTATTTCCTGCTGGATGAACACCTGCGGCGACTAGGCGAGTCGGCCGAGTATTTCGGGTTTCCCTGGGATGAGGGGCGGGCGCGGCAGGAGTTGGCCGCGTTGGCCGCCTCGCTGCCGCAGGCGCCCCAGAGGGTGCGGCTGCTGCTCTCGCGCGAGGGCGAGGTCTCCTGCGAGGCAGCGGCGATGGACCTGAGTCTCAAAAGGGACAGTCCCATTTTCGCCGACGCGAGAATTGGGACAGTCCCCGCGGAGCCGGTCCGGCTGGAACTGGCCGCCCGGCCAGTCCGCTCGGACGATCCGCTGCTCTATCACAAGACGACGCACCGCGCGGTGTATGAGGCCGCGATCGCCGGGGCGGGAAAAAGGCACCCAGAGGGTACCCGGTCCCCATTTGTGCGCAGCCGGGCACCGACGGAACGTTGGTCGCGGGCCGTTCCGGCAAATGGGGACTGTCCCCTTTTTCCGTGCGACGACGTGCTCCTGTACAACGAGCGGGGCGAGATCACCGAGACGTGCATCGCCAACGTGGTCGCACGCGTGGGCGAGGATCTCTGGACGCCGCCATCGGAGTGCGGCCTGCTGGCCGGGGTGTTCCGCGGGCGGCTCTTGGCCGAGGGCCGCATCCGCGAGCGCGTCCTCCCGCTGGACATGCTCGGCCGGATCGACGAGCTTTTCGTGATCAACTCGGTCCGCAAGTGGCGCCGGGCGGTCCTGGCGCGCTGCCCGTAGATGGCGTCGTTCGAACTCGTTTAGCGGGCGGGCTTGCCCGCCGCGTGAATCGTGGGCCAACCGGTACACGGCGGGCAAGCCCGCCCGCTAAACGAGAGCGTCTCGACCACCCAGCGCTGCTGCCCGGACGATACCGACCCCGGCGGCCCGCATCTCGGCGATGGCCCTCGCGATGTCGCCGGGCTGGAGGTCCACGCCGCGACATGCATCTTCGATGAGCCGGGTCGCGAAGCCCAGGGAAACGGCGTCCAGCGCGGTGGCCTTTACGCAGTAGTCGGTCGTCAATCCGCAGACGTAAACCTCGACGACGCCTTGCTCGCGGAGGTAGTCGCCCAGGCCGGTGGCGCGGCGGCGGGCGTTGTCGAAAAAGCCACTGTAGCTGTCGACCATCGGATCGGCGCCTTTGCGGAATACGCGGGCGATCCGGCGGGAGTCCAGCGCCGCATGGAACTCCGCGCCGGGCGTTCCCTGGACGCAATGGACCGGCCAAAGCACCTGGCGGAGACCGGCCACCTCGATCACGTCGCCCGGGCGCTTGCCCGGGTCGCCCGGCCGCTTGCCCGGGTGGTTGGCCGCAAAGCTGCAGTGGTCGGCGGGGTGCCAGTCCTGGGTGGCCATCGCGAGGTCGAAGGCCCGCAGGAGGCGATTGGCCACGGGGACGACCTGGTCGCCCTCTCGCACCGGCAGCGCCCCGCCGGGACAAAAGTCGTTCTGCAGATCGGCGAGGATCAAGGCTTTCATAGGCACTTCCGGCGCCCCCGTTCTCGAAGAATGAGCTGCTCGCGACGCTCGTACAGGCCGGCTTCGAGGCCGGCGAAATAGAGGTGCGGGTTGACGAACCGCTCGGTGCCCCGCGGCAGCAAGGCAAGCTGCGATCGCACCCGCCGGCGGACCTCCTCCAGGGGCGGCGGATCGTGGACCCGCCGGCCGCCGCGGAACACGGGCACCAGCAAATCCTCGCTCCGCGCGTCGGCTCCGATCGCCTGGCGCCGGGTGGCGTCGAGGGGGTCGACGATCGTGGCGGGCCGGCCGATCGGGCGCTCCTCGTCGAAGATGGCGTCGCCGATCGCGCGGCCGGAAACGCCGTCCAGGTAGCGGCGGACCTGCAGGACGCCCGGCGTCGATACCTTGATCGTCTGGTCGGAGACCTTCACGCGATCCTGCCACGGCCCGCCGGCCGTTCGGACGGCGGAGAGCTTGTAGACGCCGCCCAGGGCGGGCTCGTCGAAACCGGTGACGAGCCTGGTGCCGACGCCCCAGGCGTCGATCTTCGCCCCTTGTTCCTTGAGACTCTCGATGATGTGCTCGTCGAGGTCGTTGGAGGCGAGGATGAGGGCCTGCGGGAATCCGGCCTCATCCAAGAGCCGGCGGGCCTCGACGCTCAGCGAGGCCAGGTCGCCCGAATCGAGGCGGATGCCGGCCAGCTCGTGCCCGCGGGCGCGAAGCTCCTTTCCGACGGCCGCCGCACGCCGCACGCCCTCCAGCGTGTCATAGGTGTCGACCAGCAGGATGCAGTTGTTGGGCATCGCCTGGGCATACGCCCGGAATGCCTCCAACTCGTCGCCGAAGCACATGACCCAACTATGGGCGTGCGTTCCGCGGACGGGGATGCCGTAGATCCGGCCGGCCAGGACGTTCGAGGTGGCGGCGCAGCCGCCGATATAGGCGGCCCGGCTGGCCGACAGCGAGCCGTCGATCCCCTGGGCGCGGCGCAGGCCGAACTCCAGCACGGGATCGCCGCGGGCGGCCAGCACCACCCGGGCAGCCTTCGTGGCCACGAGCGTCTGAAAGTTGACGATGCAGAGCAGCCCCGTCTCCAGCAACTGCGCCTGGAGCAAGGGACCTCGAACCCGCACGAGCGGCTCGTGGGGGAAGACGACGGTTCCCTCGGGCACGGCGTCGATGTCGCACTCCAGCGACAGTTGGCGGAGGAAATCGAGGAACTCCCGCGGAAAGAGCGGCCTGCCGTCGTTGCCGGGCAGGCCGGCCAGGTAGGTCGTGTCGGAGGGCGTGAAGCGGAGGTTCTCCAGGTACTCGACGGCCGTGGCCAGTCCGGCCGCCACCGTGAAGCCGCCGCGGAAGGGGTTGTGGCGGAACGTCAGGTGAAAGACGGCCTCCTGGTCGAGGGCCTCCGTCTTCCAATACCCGCAGGCCATCGTCAATTCATAGAGATCGGTCAGGAGGGCCAGCGACGGCTTATAGAGGCTGGTAAGCACGTTTGCCATGGGTCAATCGACGGCGGTGAGGTAGTCGAATTTCCAGAGCGGGTTGCCGCACTCGGGGCATTGCTCGCCGTTGGGCAACAGTCGGCCCCGGCACTCCGCGCAGTCGTGGATCGCCGGCAGGTGTCCGATCTGTTGTTTCCGCCACTCGACGGCGTCCTCCTCCTTTCCGAAGGCCATGGCCGTGACGATCTGCACGCAGGAGGGCAGCAGCCGGAACAAGACCAGCGGGGCCCGCCTGGACTCCGGCAGAACGGCCGTCATGACGTTGCCGAAGGCCAGCCGCCGCTGGTCGGGGGTCTTCGAGCGGTAGTAGGCCAGCCGCTTCGCCACGCGGCCGTCGCCGCGGATCGGACCCAGCCGGATCTGACTCAGCCAATCGAGATACCAATCGTCCTGCGAGCCGACGTACCCGCGGCTGGCCGCCGCCAGCGAGGAAACGACGATCTGGTAGATTTCGATCTCCAGCTTCGTCGTCCGCTCCGTCTTCTCTTCGGACAGCGGCGACAGGGCCGAATCCATGCCGACACGGCGGACAACGTCGTCGTGGACGCGGACGTAGAGGGAGTCTCGCAGCACGGTCAGCCCGTGGGCCAGGCTTGTCACCAACTGCTTGCCGTCGGTGCGGTGCTCGTGCTCGTTGAACTCCCCGGTCGCTGCGGTCCGGCGTTTGTCGAGATTTGCTGCGTCCAAGACTGTTACCTCGCGGCACCCTGGGAAACCCTCGCCTCTATTATACCCCTCTGGGGGCGGGATGGCAAACGGGGCCGGGCGCAGATTGAATATGCATCGTCGTTTAGCGGGCGGGCTTGCCCGCCGCGCTGTATGTGGAAAAGAACCATCCTCACACGGCGGGCAAGCCCGCCCGCTAAACGGGGAATACAACGCCGGCGCCCTACGGCTTCGGCGCGACGACCTGAACGGTTATAGCGGGCAAGACGCGAGTGGCGCCCGTCTTGCCCGTCCGCAGGATTCCGCGAATGACCAGGTTCTGCCGCATTCCCACCGGCAGCCGGGGCGCGGCCGCGAGGATGAGCGTGCCCTCGGACTGGTCCGCCGGAATGAAAAGGTTCCTGGCCGTCAGCCCCCCGGACAACCCGGCCGGCACGATACTGACCGCCCCTTTGGCTTCCGCCCAAGGCTAACGCCATCATGGTGGCGTCGCGATTGAAGGCGATGCCCTGGACGGCCTCGCCTTGGGGAAGGGTGGCCTCCAACTTCCAATCGCCCACGTTCCACAGTCGCACGGTCTTGTCGGCCCCGCCCGTGACCAGGTACTTTCCATCCGGGCTGAAGGCGACCGAGAGGACCCGGTCGCCTTTTTCGGCGAGCGTGGCCGCGAGTTTCTTGTCTTCGACGTTCCAGACGTAGGCGGCAGCGTCCGTGGCGCCGGCCGCCAGGAATTTTCCGTCGGGACTGAAGGCGAGGGAAAAGACTTCGTCTTTGGGACCGTCGAGCGTGGCCAGCGGCTGGCCCGTTCCGAAGTCAAACACCTCGATGGTCGCGGGGCCGCCGGGCGCGGCGGAGGCGGCGGCCAGGAGGCGGCCAGGCGGCGGCCAGGAGGCGGCCGTCGGCGGTCGAGGCCAGACTGCGGACCTGTCCGCCGAGCTTTCCCGCGCCGAGCCTCTTGGCCAGCCGGGCCTCAACGAGGTCCCAGATCACGACTTCCCGATAGCCGCCGGCGGCGAGCGTTTTTCCCTCGGGACCGAAGGCCACGGCGCAGACGGGCGCGGCGGGGCCGAAAGTGACCACGTTCTCGCCCGGCCCGCCCGCCGCCCAGCGGCCACCGGAATGGCCAGCGTCCGCCTGGCCGGGGCGTTTTCGGCGCCCGGCGCTCGCCCGCAGAAAGCCACGCAAGCGAGGAGGATTGCAAATTGCAAATTGCAAATTGCAAATTGCAAATTGCAAATTCTCAGGCCGCCGGCGGACCACACTCCGCAATTTGCATTGCTCAATTTGCAATTTGCAATTTGCAATGATCAATTTGCAATTCTCACTTTGCATCTACATGATCTCCGTCAACAGTCCACCGCTGGGTACGTCGCCGCTGGCCAGGGGCGTGACGTACGCCACGCAGCCCTGGGGATGGGGCAGCTTGCCCATCGGATCGATCCCCAAGAGCCGGTACATGCTGGCCGAGAGGTCCCAGGGGTAGATCGGGCGTTTCTGGACCTGCTCGCCGCGGGAATCGCTGGCGCCGACCACCTGGCCGCCCTTGAATCCGCCGCCGGCCACGACAGCCGAGAAGACGGCCCCGTAATGGCCCCGGCCGCCGAACCAGGGCGGGTCGTTGGCCACCTTCGGCGTGCGGCCGAACTCGCCGTACCAGGCGACGATGGTGCTCTCCAGCAGGCCCCGCTCTGCCAGTCCGAAAGCTGCGTCGCGCGGTGCCCCGGCGGAAGATTAGCACAACGGTGGTTCGACACTACTGGGCAAGCCAGCAGTGGCACCCCAAGACCGCAGAGTCCCGCTCGGCAAGCGGGACCTACGTGGGACGAAACTGGCGGAGGGCCTCTTCGAGGGGACCGAGAGAGGCGATCAACCGCTCCAAGGCGGCGGATGCCCCGGCAGCGCCGCTGGATGCCGCCAATTGCTCGACCTCGCCCGCCAGTCGCTCTGAAGGCCGGGCGGCCAGGTAGAGCAGCGTCCCGCGCAAACGATGGGCCAAGTGCGAGAGTTCGGCGGCGGCCCCCGCCTCAGCCGCCCCGCGAAGCTCGTCGATCCAGGTCCCGACGTTGTCGAGGTAAAACGATGCCATGTCGGCCAGGATGCTTTGCTGGCCGGCACAGTGGGCCAGCGCCCCCGCCGCGTCAAAGATGGGCTCGCACACGGCCACGGGCTCCTCGGCGCCCGGGCGCGGGGCCAATCGTAAGGGGACAGTCCCATTTTCGGCCTGTCCGCCCGGACAGGCGAACGAAAATTGCGACAGTCCCCCACCTGCTCCTTTGCCGGTGTTAGGACCGGGCGCGGCCATCCGTTGGATGGTCTCGATCAGCTCGTCGGCATCCACCGGCTTGGACAGGTAGGCGTCCATGCCGGCGTCGAGACATCGCGATTGGTCGCCCTTCATGGCGTAGGCGGTCATGGCGACGATCGGGACGCGGGCCTTGCGGGGGTCGGCGAGGGCCCGGATTTCCCGCGTCGCCTGGAGGCCGTCCATGTCCGGCATCTGGACGTCCATCAGGACCAGGTCGAAGTCGTGCCGGCGGACCAGCTCCAGGGCTTTGGCGCCGTTGTCGGCGACCTCGACCGAGTGGCCTTGCTTTCGGAGGATGAAGACAACCAGTTTCTGGTTCGCCCGGGTGTCTTCGGCCAGCAGGATCCGCAACGGGCGGGCCGTCGCGGCGCCCCCTGGCCCGGGGCGCTCGCCCCGGGTATCGGCGCGGCCGCTGCGTTCAGCCCCGGTGAAAGTCGCCGGCCCCTTCGACGGCCCGCGCTGGAGTCCGACGCGGATCGTGAAGTGGAAGGTGCTGCCGTTCCCCAAGCGGCTTTCGAGCCAGAGCTTTCCCCCCATCAACGTCACGAGGCTGTTGACGATGGCCAGGCCGAGGCCCGTCCCGCCGAACCGCCGCGTAGTGGACGGATCGGCCTGGGCGAAGGGGGCGAATATCTTCTGCTGGTCCTCCGGCGAGATCCCGATGCCGGTGTCGGAGACGGCGAATTTCAGCGTCACGGAGCTGGGGGAGGAGAGAGGGGGAGACACGGAGACAGGGAGAGGGGGAGAAGGGCGATGCTCCCCACCTCCTTTTCTCCCTCCCTCCTTGTCTCCTTGTCTCCCTGTCTCCTTGTCTCCTTGTCTTTCCACCTCCACCCGCAGCGCGACGCTTCCACTGGGCGTGAACTTGACGGCGTTCCCGACCAGGTTGACGAGTATCTGACGAAGCCGCAGCGGGTCGCCGAGGAGCCGGTCCGGCACGTCGGCCGTTACATCGCAGGCCAGATCGAGGCCCTTCTCGCCGGCCGCCAGATCCAGGGGTTTGAGTATCTTGGCCAACAACGGGCGGAGGCGGAAGGGTGCGGACTCCAGTTCGAGCCTGCCCGCCTCGATCCGCGAAAAATCCAGCAGGTCGTTCAGTAGGTCGAGCAAGGACCCGGCCGAGTCCTTGGCGGTCTGGAGGCAGTCGCGGACCGAGGGGGAGAGTTTTTCGCCCAGGGCCAGGTCGGTCATGCCGAGAACCGCGTTCATCGGGGTGCGGAGCTCGTGGCTCATGTTGGCCAGGAAGCGGCTCTTGGCGCGATTGGCCTCTTCGGCGTCGGTGCGGGCCTTGATGTGCTGCATGGCCAACGAGGTGATGGCGGCCAGTTGCTTCAACAGGACCTCGTCCTCCTCGGTGAAGTCGCCCGCGATCTTGTCGCTGAGCATGATGATGCTGTCGGTGGCCCCTTCGGCGTTGATCAGCCGTGCGGCCAGGAGGCCACGCAAGGGGGCATGGCTCTCCGGCAGGCCCCACCACTTCGGATGACGGCGAAGCTCGGCGTCGGTCAGGCGGATCGTCTCGTGGCTGCGGAAGAGGTCCAGGTAGACCCCGCCGCGCTCGACCTTGAAGGTCTCGCCGGGCGGACAGGCGATGGCATCGTCCGCGCGGGAGGCGGCCATGACGCGAAAAGTCGCCTCCGTGTACGCATGCCCACAAACCCCCAGCCGCGAGCCGGTCAACAGGCGGGCGGCATCGACGACCTTCTGGAGCAGCCCGTGGAGATCGCGGGCGGCGATGACGGCAACCGAGGTCCGTACCAGCAGGTTCAGCCGTCGCTGCGACTCGATCTGCTCTTGGCGCATCCGATTCCGCTGGATGGCGTAGTGGATGGACCGGACCATGACGCGGCCGTATGCCTGGCCCTTGATCAGGTAGTCCTCGGCGCCCTTGCCGATGGCCTCGGTGGCAATCCGCTCGTCCTCCAGGCCGGTCAGGACGAGGACGGGGATGTCGGGGGCCGCGGCCAGGACCCGTTCGAGCGTGGCCAAGCCCTGGCTGTCCGGCAGCGAGAGGTCGAGGAGCACGGCCTCGGGCCGGCGGGTCCGCAGGTGTTCCTCGGCTACGGCCAGGCTCTCGCAGCATGCCACCTCGAAGGGCTGGCCCGAGTCCCGCAGCAGCTCCGCGATGAGCCGGGCCTCCGGCAGATTGTCTTCGACCAACAGGATGTGCGTGGCTGGATGCGTCATCGTGTCCGTTCCGCCGAGCCGGATCAGGTTGTCTTTCTCTAGCCCAGACGTTTACGTCTGGGGCTGGGAGGCGGCCGTCCCTTATCTTCATCAGCCCCTTCAGGGGCGAAACTATCATCCCGCCCCTGAAGGGGCTGAAGGAATAAGAGAATCTGCGTTCTTTGCTCCTTCGTCCCAGGCGTAAAACGCCTGGGCTGGAGAAAAGGCATTCCTTTCCACGGCTCTCGGCGCGACGTCAGCCGTCGTTGGGCGGCAGCTTGACGATCGTGAGCCAGAAACCCTCGATCTGCCGGACCACTTCCATGAACCGATCGAAATCCACCGGCTTGTTGATGTAGCAATTGGCGTGGAGGTCGTAAGCCCGCAGCACGTCCCCTTCGGCCTGCGAAATCGTCAGCACCACGACGGGGATCTTGCGGAGGCGCTCGTCCTCCTTGATCTCCTTGAGCACCTGGCGGCCGTCCTTCCGCGGCAGGTTCAGGTCCAGGAGGATGAGGTCGGGGCGGGGCGCGCCGGCATAGCGGCCCTCCTGCCGGAGGAAGCTCATCGCCTCGACCCCGTCCGCCGTGACCGACAACTCGTTGCTGATCTTGGCCTCCTTGAGGGCCTCGATCGTCAGCCGCACGTCGGCCGGGCTGTCCTCGACCAGGAGGATTTGGGCGGGTCGGGCCTGGGCATAATTTTTCATGTTCATAGACGAACGTCCTTTCGGGGGCATCCAATGAGTCAGCCACGGATGTAACACGGATTATACACGGATGCTCAAGCAGAAAAGTCGGATGAAATCGACCTTCCCTCCCTCGGTGTCCGATCTGTGTTCGATCCGTGTTCCATCCGTGGCTGAATCTGGAAGCTATTTTTCGGCCGGGTCCAGGGTGAAGAAGAACGTGCTCCCCACGCCCGGCTGCGACTCGACCCAGATCCGCCCGCCATGCCGCTCGACGATCCGCTTGCAGATGGCCAGGCCGATCCCGGTGCCCGCGTATTGCTGCCGGGTGTGAAGGCGCTGAAATATCAAGAATATCCGATCCCGGTAGGAATGTTCAATACCGATGCCGTTATCCCGGACGGCCAGCCGCCACTGCGACCCGTCGCGCTCGGCCCAGACGTGGATTTCCGGGGCGGCCTGGCCGCGGAACTTGATCGCGTTGGCGATGAGGTTCTGAAAGAGTTGTGCCAGTTGGCCCGCGTCGGCCAGCACCATCGGCAGGGGATCGTGGGTGAGGCGGGCCCCGGTCTCGGCGATTGCCTGCTGGAGCGAGGCGGTGGCCTCTTCGAGCACCGCCTCGGCGGCGGTCGGCTCCAGCGGCCTGCCGCGGCTCCCCACGCGGGAGTACTCCAACAGGTCCGTGATCAACTGCTGGAGCCGCTTGGTCGCCTCGACCGTGTAGTTGATGAACTCGTCGGCGTCGGGGTCGAGCCGGTCCTTGTAACGCCGCTCCAGCAGTTGGATATAGCCGGAGATCACCCGCAACGGCTCCTGGAGGTCGTGCGAGGCGACGTAGGCGAACTGCTCGAGTTCCTGGTTGGAGCGGGCCAAATCGGTGGCCGCCCGCTCGGCCTCCGCGGCGCGGCGCTCCGCCACCGTCCGGACCCCGACGTGCTGGAGGCAAAGCGAGGCGATCGTGGCCAACTGCCGCAAGAGGACCTCGTCCTCCTCGGTGAATTCGCCCCCCGCCTTGTCGCTGGCCATGATGAGGCCGTTCGAGCGGCCTCCGGCGTCGAACAGCCGTGCGCCCAACAGGCCGCGCATGGGGACGTGGTCCGGGGGCAGTCCCCACCAGTCCGGTCGGCCCCGCATCTGCTGGTCGCTCAGTCGCATCGACTCCTGCCCATTGAGGAGATCCATGTACACGCCGCCGCGCTCGACCTGAAATTCGTCGCCGGGGGGGCACGCGGGAGTTTGTTCGTCCCGCGATGCGCCGCCGACCTGGAACCGCCCGTTGACGTACCCATGACCCGCCGTGGCCAGCCGGGCGCCGGTCAACTCTCGGGCGGCGTGGGCAATCCCGTCGAGCATGGCGGCCAGGTCGCTCTGTGCTACGACCTCGGTGGCGGTGCCCACCAGCGTGTTCAGGCGGTCGCGGCTGGCCGTCAGGGCCTCGCGCGCCCTGACCCGCTCGGTAACGTCCACGTTCGATTCCATGATTTCCGCCACTTCGCCCCCGGCGTCGAGTTGGGCAAGCCAGCAACTTTGCTCGACGATCTCGCGCCCGTCCCTGGCGTGATGGATGATTTCGCCGGACCACCGGCCCGTCCGTTTGAGCTGCTCGACGATATCGTCCAGCGGCTCGGAGAGCCGCGTCCGGAGCAGGGTGTCGGTCGGCTGGCCGAGGGCCTCTTCGTTCGTCCAGCCGTAGAGCTTCTCGGCGCCGCGGCTCCAGAAGGTGATCGTGCCGTCCATCCGCCGCACGATGATGCCGTCGGGGCTCAGGTCGATCAGCGCGGCCTGTCGCGTCAACCGCTCGTTGAGCCGCGACAATCCCTCCAACTGTTGCTGCTGCGCGGCGCTGATCGCTTCGGCCCAGCGGGCCCGGCGCAATCGCTCGGCCAAGAGGCACAGGAAGAGATTGGCGCCGGTGAAGATCCCCAGCGCCAGGGCGTCACTGGCCGACTCGATACGGAATGATCCATAGGGCTTGACGAACCAGTAGTCCACCGCCAGCGCCGCGAGGAGCGTGGTCACGATCGCCGGCCCGCCGCCCGCCAGGCTCGCCACCAGCAGGACGGCCGGATAAAAGGTGACAAAAAGGGGCAGCGTGCCGAAGGACTCGTCCAGTCGCCATTTCACCAGCGAGGCCACGCCAACCGCGGCCACCGCGGAAAGGTAGCGGAGCGCAATCCCGGCCCACTTTCCGCCAACGCTCATCCAAGTCCCTTCCGGCTCAATCCAATCGATAGGGCGTGTCCGGCACGTCTTCGTGGCGGATCTCGTCGACCGGCTCGCTCCGGCCCCAGCCGCCATAGAGGCGGTTGGGGGCGTTCAGGACCAGCCCCGCCGCGCCGCTGACGTTCTGGTACGCGTGTACCACGCCGGGCGGAACCAACACCGCCTGGCGGTTCGACTCCCCCACCACCGCCGTCTGCTTGTGGTGGTACGTAGGCGAGTCCCGCCGACTGTCCCACAAGTAAAGCTTGAAGTCCCCCGGCCCCACGAACGCGAACAGGTCGGCCTGCTGGCGGTGCTCGTGAGGTCCCCGGGCGACGCCGGGCAACGTCAGGCTCAAATAGAGCATCGCCGGACGGTGCTCGCCGGGCAGCTCGTCATCCCGGACCAATTCGATCAGCCATCCCCGCGGGTCGGCGTGGGGCTTCAGGGGGCGGAAAACGACGCCGTCGATCGTGCCTTCTTGATAACTCATGCGAAGGATTATACAAGCCAGGGAAAGAGTTGGTATAATGCCCCATCGCATGGCACCCCTTGTAACGAACATTGCCATACTGGGCTCGACCGGCAGCATCGGCCGCAACACTTTGGAGGTGATAGGCAGTTCGGGGGGGACGCTGCGGGCGTTGGCCCTTTCGGCCCACACCAGCGCGAAGCTCTTGTTCGAGCAGGCCGGCCGTTTTTGGCCCCGATGGGTCGTCCTCAGCGATGCCGACTCGGCACGTCGCCACGACCGTTCGGAGCTGCCGCCGGGGGTCGAGTTGTTGGTCGGGCCCGAGGGGATCACTCGGATCGTGACCGATCCGGAAGTCCACACGGTGGTTTCGGCGATTGTCGGAAGTGCCGGTCTGGAAGGAACTTGGGCCGCGCTGGAGGCCGGCAAGACCGTGGCCCTGGCGAACAAGGAGACGTTGGTCGTGGCCGGCCCCCTCGTCATGCGACTGGCCCAGGAGAAGGGGGCCCGCATCCTTCCGGTCGATAGCGAACACAGCGCAATATTTCAGGCCATGCAAGCGGGTGGTCGCGAGGAGGTCCGGCGGGTAATCCTGACGGCC
>JBEKCP010000087.1:0-13777 GCA_050014815.1 Thermoguttaceae bacterium
ATAATGCGGCGGGCGTGGTACTTGCCCTTCCCGAGCAAGTTCACCCGCTGCTTTTCCTGTTTGCGTATCGCTTCAATTTGGGCATCGAGGTCGCCAATCCGCTCCTGCAAGTCACGCCAACCCGTAGGATCGGCGGGGTCATCCAGTCGCATGAATCGTCGGATGAAGACCTGTTGCTCAGCCGCCGTGTACCGAAGCCAGTTGAACACCTTGTCCTGGTCGCTGTCCGGCCTGCCCTCCACCGCTTCCACAGCCAATCTCAACGCCGACTGTGCCTCCGCAGCCAGATCAAGGGCCTGTTCAAACACTCCCCGGCTCTTTTCCACGTCCACGACCAGTTGCCGCAAGAGGGAAATTGCCGTCGCAACTGCATCAAAGCATCCGGCGACAGCTTCCCACAGTCCAAGGTCGTGGGGTGTCGGACCCGAGGAATGGATCATCCATAGAAAGCAGTCTCCCAGTGTTCTCGCCCGTGCAATGATCTCTCGGTCAGCGGGTTCGATCTCCAGGTAGTAATCGGCCCCTTCGTTGATCCGGCGTTGACGGGTTGCCGCCCACCGTGCCCCTTCCGCCTTCAAACGACAACGGTTCTCTATCAGTTGCAGATCGGCGTTGGAAACATCCAATCGCCGTGCCCATCCCACCGGTACTTCGACACCGGGAACGGTCGGTAGAGGCTCATGGCGTGGCAATGGCAACACTGGGGAAATGGGCTCTGCCGGAAATTCCTCGGGAGACGCCATTTCGACCACCTGTTCCGCAACGCCCGACTCCGTTACGGCTGGCGGCTCGGTCAGCTTCAAGAGATGCTGGGCAAGCTGGCGTAGTTCCGCAATCAGTTCCGGGTTGGAAACCGCAATCGCACCAAGGCGGCGAATGACCGCAACAAGTGATGCTTCCAGGTCTGTGGACATACAACGTGCTCCGGGAACTGCCCTGGCCATCGCTTCGCCGTCCGGTTCTTTGATCGATGGGCACGCCTCCATCCAGGCGACCGTGCCACGACGCATGAACAAGGCGTGTCCCCAACCACCGCCGACAGCTTCAGTTGGTTTAATATTAAACCAACTGCTTCACCTTTCCCGCCACGGTGTGCTTTGGATCGTCGCCGACGTCGGTTCCGCCGGCTGGAAGACAACGAACGCCCCCCAATGAGGGCAGGAAACCTCCGCAGGCTCAGACAAGGGATCAATCCTTGAACCACACCACTAAGAATGACTATAATATGAGCATATTCGGGCCGCTCAGCCCCCTCCAACGCAGCCCTCCGTCGGTGTCGGTGGCACCTTGCCGGTTGCTGGCGGCAGGTGGCCCGCTAAATGTGAGGTGCGACATGGACACTTATTTGTACCCCGTAGAGCAGTTCCGGCAGGACCGTTCCAACGAACAGAGACGGAGGATCGTCGACCGCCGTGTTCGGGCGGAATGCGAGTGGAGTTGCCCCACCACGAGGCATCTAGCGGCATACCGCTTGGGGCACCATTGCATGATGCTATCTGGTTACGGGTCTAGACTCGTGTACGGACAGGACCCCGATGATAAATGGTACGTTTACTGCTTCGGGGGGCGGCCCGAGGACGGCCCGGGGGTGTGGATTAAGAAGTATTGGGTCAAAATATGGTGGGACCTTGACGAGCTAAACGACGCCGGCCTCAAGTTGTCAAGTAGTATCAGCAGCCTCACGTTCAACACGATAGAGAAACTTATGGAGGTTCGCGATCGTGTCACGGGGTACTGTACAGGCGCAGTGAATACAGATGAGGATTTTGGGTGGGTTATGTCTCAATTCTGTGTCCAAATTGACCGACTAAGTAGGGCCGTAGATTCATGGTTCGGCAACAACGACCCTCCATTCCCGATGTTGGGAAGGCTTGGTGACCGGGTTGCCTTCTGCCAACGGGACCTCGACCTGCATCACGGGGAGAACGTTGAGCAGGCCCTGGCCTCTATAAGCAGGGAAATAACTCCCCACATCATCCCCACAATCCCTGAGCTGTCCAAGCTGATTGCAAGTGATGCGTTGGGACAAAAGCCCGACGGGATCTGGTCGCCGGAGCCGCAATCCGTTAGCTTCGTATCTGAACTGGATGGACGGATTCAGGAGGTATTAGCTGATGTCGCTCCGGCTCCTGCTCCGCCTCCCACTTGGGGTGACTCTGTGACTCTGTCTAACGGCCCAGCCGACCTTCTTTCGGCGACGACGGCCAAGGCGCCGGCGGCCTCACCAGCCACAAAGAAGAAACGCTCCACAGCCCCCGGGGAGGCGAGGGCAAAGATCATCGCGGCATTGACCAAGCATCACCAGTACATGAATGGAAGTTGCTTGAACACGGAGCCCGTCGGCGTCAACGACTTGGCCCGGCAGGCGGGGGTGGCAAAGTCCTCGGTTAGTTCCTTCTTCAATAAGGAGTTTAACAACTCCAAGAAGGAAGGTCACACGAGATACATCAACAGGTGTCAAGTCTTACAGCACCTGGTGGCCTCCCTCAAATTGCTTAATGAAGAGTTTTCCCCTCACCACCTATTCAGCCACAATCCGCCTGGCGAAGGTGGCCGAAACGAAGACGACTAGGCTCACAAGTGTTCGATCGTTCGGCATCGAATACCGAACACCCGCGGCATTCTCTTCTCTTCACAACCTCCTGCCCCCGTAGCCTTTGCGTGCGATCCCCGCACCGCTCGGCATGGTCTGTCCTCTCTCCTGCCGAACGCTGGGCCATTGGGTATAGAGGCCGCACAGTGCGGCCTGGCAGTCTTCGGAGAAATAACGTGAACCAGTTAGAAACCACAAGTGCCGAACTCCTGACGCTGCGGCAGGCGGCGGAACTGTGCGGCGTGAGTGACCGGACTCTGTGGGCCTGGGCGAACTCGGGCATCAGCCCCTCACCCTTGCGGATTGGCAAGGGCACCGTTCGGTATTCCCGGGCGGCCTACCTGGCATGGATCGCTGGCGGCTGTAAGACAACCCAAGGGAGGCTTGACCACGAGTGACACCGGCCCTGCTCAGTATGAGGTTCTGGAGTACGCCGCGTTGGGCTGGCGTATTGGCGCGTTTCACAATGTCCTACCCGTTGCAACAGGTTACAACAGATTACAGTCGACAGGGCCACTTGATGAATCATCAATAACCGTGTAGAATAGGATCCATGACTCGAAAGACCACAAGACTGAGTGATCAAATAAGGCAGGTAATCGACGGCTGCGGCAAAAGCCGCTACCAGATCGGCCAAGACACGGGCATCGACCAGGCAACCCTATGTCGATTCATGGGCAGCAAGGGCGGCCTGTCGATTCCGGTGCTGGATCGGTTGGGCGAGTATCTCGGGCTGCGGATCTTGGCCGACAAGCCCAAGGCAAAGAAAGACAGATAGGACCATGGCAAGTATCACACGGGAATCGAACGGCCGGCGGACGATCCAATTCGTCGGCGCCGACGGCAAGCGGCGGTCGATCCGGTTGGGCAAGGTGTCCCGGCACACGGCCGAGGCGGTCAAGGTGCGGGTGGAACATCTGGCAGCGGCGCAAATCACAGGGCACGCGATGGACGACGAAACGGCCCGCTGGCTGATCGGCCTGGAGGGGGCGTTATCGGACAAGTTGGCGACAGTGGGGCTGATTCCGAAACGGGAGCGAACAACGCTGGCGGCCTTCCTGGATGCCTATATCGAGAGTCGTAACGACGTGAAGCCCCTGACGAAGCTGAAGTACCATACCACTCGGCAAAACCTGATCAACTACTTTGGAGCCGTTAAAATCCTGCGCCACGTCACTCCGGGCGATGCGGACGACTGGCGGCGGACGATGGTCGGCAGGGGGTTGGGAGAGAACACCATCCGCAAGCATACAGCCGTGGCCAAGCTGTTCTTCGGCGGTGCCAAACGCAAGCACTTGATCCAAGAGAACCCCTTCTCTGGTCTGAAAGCCTCAATTCAGCCAAACCCGAGTCGCTATTACTTCATCACGCGGGAAACGGCCACTAGGGTACTGGAAGCCTGCCCCGATGCCCAATGGCGGCTACTGTTCGCCTTGAGTCGCTACGGCGGCTTGCGGTGCCCATCCGAGCATCTGGGGCTGCAATGGGCCGACGTGGACTGGGAACGCTCCAGAATCACGGTGCGAAGCCCCAAGACGGAGCACCACGAAGGGAAGGAAAGCCGGGTTATTCCAATCTTCCCCGAGTTGCGGCCATACCTGGAAGAGGTTTGGGAGCAAGCCGAGCCGGGGACCGAGTATGTCATCACGCGTTATCGCGGCACGAACCTGAACCTTCGGACGCAACTGTGCCGGATCATCGACCGGGCCGGGCTGGAGCAGTGGCCCAAGCTCTTCCAGAATCTCCGATCGACACGGGAGACCGAGTTGGCCGAGCGGTTCCCAATACACGTGGTCTGCGAGTGGATCGGTAACAGCGAACCCATCGCAGCCAAGCACTATCTGCAATTGACCGATGAGCACTTCGCGCAGGCGTTGCTGCCCGATCCCAAGGCGGTGCAGAATCCGGTGCAGCAAGCGCCAGGCCATCCTGGAAAATGCAAGCAAGGCAAGCCGCAACCCAGCGGAATTGCCGTGGTTTTCAACGGATTGCCGTTATGTACAACTGTTCATGTAGCCGAGGCGGGACTCGAACCCGCACGGGGCGTTGGCCCCACAGGATTTTAAGTCCTGTGCGTCTACCGATTCCGCCACTCGGCCCCCTTGCCGCTGTATGCCCGCGGCGTGGCACGCCCTGAGCCTGGGCGAAGGGCGTGATTCCTCGACGCATCACGCCCTTCGTTCCTCAGGGCGTGCCACCCTAACTGACCAACTACTCCTGCACAAGTCCTTACTCCGGCGCGCCGCGGCCGGCGGCCGCGATGCGATTGATCGCGCTGAGGAACGCCTTGGCGCTGGCCTCGACGCTGTCGGTCGATACGGCGCGGCCGCGATACTGGCGCCCCTCGTGTTCGACCTGGACCATCACCTCGCCCAGGGCGTCCTTGCCGACTGTGACGCTGTGGACCGTAAAATCCTTGCAGACCACCGAGATGCCGGTCAGCTTCTCGATGGCCAGGAAGACGGCGTCCACCGGACCGTCGCCGCAGGACTGCTCGGTGCCCATTTCCTCGGCGCCGCGGCGGAGACGGAGCGTCACCCGCGGCGGCGTGCCGGTGCCGCAAGCAACGTGGTAGGCGGCCAGCGTCCAGAGTTCGGGCACGGTCCGCATCTCCTGCTCGACCAGGGCGGCGATGTCGGCGTCGTAAATCTCTTTCTTCTTGTCGGCCAGGATCTTGAACGCGTCGAAGACCGTCTGGAGCTGCTCCGGGGCGAGGCTGTAGCCGAGGCCGCGGATGCGATTGGCCAGCGCGGCCCGGCCGCTGTGCTTGCCCAGGACCAGCTCGGTCGTGGCGAACCCGACGTCTTCGGGCCGCATGATCTCGTAGGTCGTCCGCTCCTTGAGCATGCCGTCCTGGTGGATGCCGGCCTCGTGGGCGAAGGCGTTCTGGCCGACGACTGCCTTGTTCCGCTGGACCAGCATGCCCGTAATGTTGGCCACCAGCCGGCTGGTGGGGACGAGGCGGCGGGTCTGGATGCGGGTTTCGGCGTGGTAGTGGTCGGCGCGGGTCCGCAGGGCCATGACGACCTCTTCGAGCGAGCAATTGCCGGCCCGCTCGCCCAGGCCGTTGATCGTACACTCGACCTGTCCGGCGCCGGCGTGGACGGCGGCCAGGCTGTTGGCCACGGCCAGCCCGAGGTCGTTGTGGCAGTGGACGCTCAGCACGGCCTTGTCGATGTTCGGAACGCGACTGCACAGCGACTGGATGACCGAAGCCATGTGGTCGGGCGTGGCGTAACCGACGGTGTCGGGGATGTTGATGGTGCGGGCGCCGGCGTCGATGGCGGCCTCGACGACGCGGCAGAGGAAGTCGGCCTCGGTGCGGCTGGCGTCCTCGGGCGAGAACTCGACGTTGGAGCAGTAGCCCACGGCCCGCTTCACCCCTTCGACGGCGTGGCGGATGATGTCGTCCTTCTCCATCTTGAGCTTGAACTCGCGATGGATGGCGCTGGTGGCCAGGAAGACGTGGATGCGGGGCTCCTCGGCGGGCCGCAGGGCCTCCCACGCCCGGTCGATGTCCGCCTCCCGGCAGCGAGCCAGGCCGCAGATCACCGAGCCCCGGACCGATTGGGCGATCTGGCGGACCGCCTCGAAGTCGCCGGGCGACGCGATGGGGAACCCGGCCTCGATCACATCGACGCCCAAGGCAACCAGCGCCTGGGCAATCTCCATTTTCTCGACCAGGTTCATGCTGGCGCCGGGCGACTGCTCGCCGTCTCGGAGCGTCGTGTCGAAGATGACGATGCGGCGTGGAGCGGAGGGAGGGGCAACGTTCATGGAATTACCTTTTTCGTTTCGGGCTACGACACCACTAAAATGTCACGCTGATGAACACCCATCGCGGTTTAGCGGGCGGGCTTGCCCGCCGAGTGAATCGTGGGTCAGCCGCTGCTCGGCGGGCAAGCCCGCGCGCTAAACGTGCTCGATTGGATAGCCGTATCTACTGAAATACGGTTCCCAGCGGCGCGAGATTTCCCGCCGGAGCCCATCGGGCAATTCGTAGCGGTTTGTCCGGTAGTCGGCCTGCCGGGCGAAGTAGGCCCGCACGGCCGGCTCGATCCGCTCGAAGTCGCCCAACTCGAACTGCCGGTAGATCGCCCGCAGCTCGACGATCGGCTCCCGCACGAGGTCTTCGTACCGCAACTCGAAGAACCGCCGCGGCTCGACCAGCCCGCGGGTGGCCTCCAGCCGGGCGTGCATCGCCAACAGCGTCCGGAAGACCTGCTCCTCCAGACCTTCGCACCTCGGCTCCTGGTACCCTTGCCAGGCATACAGCGACTTCCAAAGACGGATCGTCGACGGGTAGAGCACGTAGGGATCGCGGACCATGTGGACGAAGCGGGCGTTGGGAAACAACTCCAACAAGAGCGGCAGGCGGAACGTGTGCGGCGGCGATTTCAGCACGAGCCGGCCCGGCCGCTTCAAGAGCACGGTCTTGAGAAACTTCACGAGCATCCGCTGCCACCGCCGGCGGTCGGGAGCCGGAACCCGTTCCAGGTCGAAGTACTCCGGAAACTGCGGCGGCTCGTTCGGAAAGGCCATCGTGGCATACGGGCTGGGAACCCCCATGTTGCACAGGGCAAACTCGTCTTCCTGCGGCCGCTCCCAGCCCATCGCCATGGCGTCGGCCGGCCGGTGGCCGGGGAGCAGGAAAGCGGTCCAGCCCCGCAGCGCCGGCTCCGTCAGCAGGAAATGTGCCGGTGCGAAGCACTCGAAGGTCGTTGGGCAGCGATTTCGCCCATCCAGGGCCAACAACTCGTGCAGCAGCGTCGTGCCCGTCCGCCAGTGGCCGATGATGAAAACCGGGTCGCGCGGCAGCTCCAGCCGTTGCAATCGCTCCCCGTGGAAAAAATCCTGCAAACTGCCCAGCCCCGTGTTCAACAGGCTGGCGAAAAGGTCGATGCCGCAATCGGCCAAATGTCCGGGCGGTATCCTCAAGCGGTTGCGGACGAGGAGGCGGGCCAGGCCGAAAAAGTCGGCCCCCGTCCACGCCGCGGCTTGATGCCAGCCCGGCCGGGCAAAACGTCCGCCGGATGAGGGAGAAGACTGCGTTGGGCTCGTAGGGCTTCCCTTGGGGACCGGATGAATAAGTGATGTGTAACCATGAGTAGACAAGATTATAATACGTAGCACCGGACAACCGCAAACGATCTCTGGAGGAACGGGCGATGCACACCGTCGTTGGAAACTCCGATCTGAAGACAACTGCCGCCAAGAGGTCTGCCGCCGGATCGGTGCTTCCCCGGGTGAAACGGAGCGCCGGCGACGACGAGGCCCCGGGGGCGCCGGACCGGCTCGATGCGCACCTCCGCCGCGATCGCGTCACCCGCTTTGGACTGACCTTCCTGGACCACTTCGACGGCATCCACCTGAAGGACCTGGTCGTCGACTCGATGGACGACGACCGCCGCATGACGGTCGGCGGCCGCACCCTCCACAACTTCGGTTCGGACAGTTTCCTGGGCTTGGATCGGCACCCGGCCGTCCGGCAGGCGATGATCGACGCGGCGAAACTTTGGGGGACCCACAACGGGGCTTCCCGCGCCTTCTCCAGCGTTCAGTTGTCCGAAGAGGCCGAGCGGCGGCTGGCCGAGTGGCTCGGGGTCGAGGATACCCTGATTTACCCGAGTGTCACGCTGGCCAACATCGGATTGATGCCCGCCGTGACCCGCCCGGACGATCTCCTCGTGGTCGATCGCCAGTCGCACGACAGCATCCAGCAGGCGGCCAAGATCGCCGCCGCCAACGGGGCCAGGCTCCGGGAGTTGCATCCCTGCCATCCGGATCCGCTCCGGGAACTGTTGGAAGCCGAGGCGCATCCGTCGGCGGTCGTTGCCGTGGACGGGGTGTACAGCATGACGGGCAAGATTCCGCCTTTGGCCGAGCTGGACCGCATGGCCCGCTCGCACGGCGGCATCTTGTATGTCGACGACGCCCACGGCACGGGCGTGGTCGGCCCCGGCGGCCGCGGGGCGGCGATGATGAGCCTGGGGTCGCTCCGCGAGGTCCTCATGGTGGGCTCGCTCTCGAAGGCCTTCTCGTGCATGGGGGCGTTCGTCACGTGTCACCCCGAGTTGAAGCGGGTCCTGAAGATTCGCTCGAGCACGTTCATTTTTGGCGGCCCGGTGCCGCCCCCCTACCTGGCCGCCGTCTGCGCCGTATGCGAGATCCTTGGCTCACCCGAGCACGACCGGCTCCTCCAGCGTCTCCACTCGCTCATGGAGCGGCTCAGCGAGGGCATCCGCGCCCAGGGCCTGAGCGTGCTGGGCGGCCAGGCCCCCATCATCTCGGTCACCATCGGCGACATCGAGCGAACGTTCGAGGCCGGCAAGTGGCTGTTCGATCGCGGCTACTACGTCCAGTCGGCGACGTATCCGGCCGTGCCCATCAACGGCGGCCTTCTGCGGATCCAGGTCAACGCCAACCATTCCGAGGAGGACGTCGATGGCCTTGTGGGCGCGCTCGGGGAGTTGAAAGAGGCGTTCCACCTGCCGGACGCAGGGATTAGGGGGGATTAGTTTAGCGGGCGGGCTTGCCCGCCGTGCAACGGTGGAAAAAGCCACGCGGCGGGCAAGCCCGCCCGCTAAACTTCCTCCAACTCCGCATAGCCTGACATGATGCGGCGGTAGATCGCCTGGGGGAGCCAGCCGGCGGCCCGGGCCAGGAGCCACGTCGAGCGGGGGAACCAGCATTCGGCCTGGCCGCGCCGGATGGCCAGCGCGATCCGCCGCGCGGCGTCCTCGGCCGTCACCAGGTTCTTCACGGTTTCGCGGTCCCGGTCCGTGATCATGGGCGTATCGACGAAGCCGGGGCCGATGAGCGTGACGCGGATGCCCAGCGGGTGGAGATCGACGCGGAGCGAATCTGCGAGCGCCACGATCGCCGCCTTGCTCGCCCGGTAGACGCCGCCGGCCGGCAGGGCCACCAGCGCGGCAATGCTGGCGACCGCCGCTATGTGGCCCGAGCGACGCCGGGTCATGTCCGGCAGGACCGCGGCTATCGCGTTGACGGTGCCTTGGAGATTGGTGGCAATGACTTGCTGGGCCTTGATCGGGTCGAACTCCCGGACGGGGCTCTTGCGATAGATGCCCGCGTTGGCCACGAGCACGTCGCACGGTCCCAGCGCGGCCTGAAGGGTCTCGGCGGCCGCGGCGACGGCCCCGGCGTCGGCCACGTCGGCGGCGGCCCAGGCGCAAGCACCGCCCCCGGCCCGGAGCGACCGCGCCACCTCGTCGAGCACGTCCTCGCGCCGGGCAATCAAGCCGAGCCTGGCGCCGCGCGGCGCCAGGTGCCCGGCCAGGGCCCGCCCGATCCCGCTGGTCGCCCCCGTGATCCAGACGCTCTTCCCTTCCCAAAAGGTCTCTCGCAACATGGCTCTCCTCGTCCTACCCCATAGTATACCTTGTGAACCCGCGGACCGCCGGTTACACTGGAAGCGATATGACCACCGCCGTCTTTCGCCGACGCCCCGCGGATTATCTCGTCTGGTTCCTTCTGGCGGGCGCCCTGGTGGCGGCCGCCGGCATACGTGGGCGGCTCGCGACGTTTCCCCTGGAACGCGACGAAGGCGAGTTCGCCTACGCGGGGCAATTGATCCTCCAGGGAGTGCCCCCGTATCAACTGGCCTACAACATGAAGCTGCCGGGCACTTACCTGGCCTATGCGGCGCTGATGGCGGTTTTCGGGCAGACCACGGCGGGCATCCACCTCGGATTGCTCGCGGTCAACCTGGCGACCATCGTTCTCCTGTTCTTCCTGGTGCGGGCGCTGTTCGATCCGTTTTCCGCGGCCGTAGCCGCGCTAGCCTACGCGCTGCTCTCGGTCAGCCCGTCGGTGCTCGGCATGGCGGCCCACGCCACGCACTTCGTGGCCTTCTTCGCCGTTGCCGGCGCCTGGGCGCTCTGGTCGGGCCTCCAGTCGGGGAAGACGGTCCGATTCCTGGTCGGCGGGCTGTTGCTGGGCATCGGCTTCCTCATGAAGCAGCAGGCGGTCTTCCTGCTGGCCTTCGGCGGCGTGGTCGCACTCATCCACAACCTTCGCGTGTGGAATCGTAGGGTGGGTCGAGCGGAGCGAGCCCCACCAACTGGAAGTTGCCTGATTCCTGGTGGGGCTCGCCGACCAACGCTTCGCGTCGGTGCCCGTCGACCCACCCTACTACTCGCTGCCCAGTTCGGCTCTTACACGCTGGGCGCCCTCCTCCCCTACGCCATCACGTGCCTCTGGCTGTGGCGGGCCGGCGTGTTCGACAAGTTCTGGTTCTGGACAGTCCAGTACGCCCGGGCTTACGTGCAGGAGATTCCCCTGAAGTACGCCGGGATAGTTTTCTGGCAGAATGTCCAGGGCGTGGTTGGCTCGAACTGGCCGATTTGGTTGTTGGCGGCGATCGGGCTGGTGGCGGCGGCGGTTCCCGGAAAATCCTGCCGTGGGCTGCGGCCTTTCGTGTTCGCCTTCGTGGTGTTCTCCTGCCTGTGTGTTTGCCCGGGCTTCTTCTTCCGCCAGCACTATTTCATCGTCATGCTCCCGGCGGTGGCCATGCTGGCGGGAGTTGGGAGCCGCGGAGTCTGGCGCATCCTGTCATGGCGGCTTGTGCCGGACGAGGAGCATCGGGGAGCGGAGCATCCCAGCCAGGCGAGTACACGCGAAACCGCCTCGCGAAAGCCGGGATCCTCGGCATCCCCTCCGCGACGGAAGCGGCGAGGGGCGCACCAGGAGAAGGCGGCGGCTATCCGGCCGGCGCGAGGATCCACGGCGGTGGCGGCGGCGATGGTCGCCGCGCTGCTTGTCGCGGCCATAGTGTTGCCCGTCTGGCAGCAGCAGGACTTCTTCTTCTTTTGGACGCCGGAGGCCGCTTGCCGGCGGGTGTACTTCCCCAATCCTTTTGTGGAATGTCCCGTGATCGCCGATTACCTGGCGAAGAACACCACGCCGGAGCAGACGGTGGCGGTGCTCGGCTCGGAGCCCGAGGTGTATTTCGACGCCCGGCGGCGTTCGGCCACCGGCTACATCTACACCTACGGCCTGGTGGAGGAGCAGCCGCTGGCCCGCCAGATGCAAGAGGAGATGATCCGCGAGATCGAGGCGGCCAAGCCCGAGTTCATCGTTTTTGTCCAGGTTCCAACGTCCTGGCTGGCCAACCCCAAGTCCGAGACGCTCATCTTCCAATGGGCGAACTCCTACTTGGCGCGGTTCTATCGCCCGACCGGCGTTGTCGACATCCTGTCCCAAGATCAGACGGAATACCGCTGGGACGAGCAGATCAAGGGGAACGGACCGCGTTCTCCGTACAATCTTGTGGTGTATCGGCGGACGAGGTAGTGTCCTAATTTGACCCCACCAGCCTTTATGACGGGTGTGGTGTTGAAGGCCGAAATGCTAGCGGGACGATGGCCCCCGGCTGCGGTGATGGCTGGCGTCGTCTCAAGCCCCTGGACGTTCAATGACCTTTTTTACCGAGTGATGGAAGCGACGGCGCAATAAAAGACCCCGCCGCTGTAGGCGACGGGGTGATGGCCGAATGGTTCGGCAATCGGATTAGTCCATAGGTATTATATCTTTCCAAGGCCCCACGTCAAGCCAGTCTTTTTCAGAAAACGGAGGGGACGGGATTCGAACCCGTGAACCGAAGACTAATCCGATTGCCCGATTTTCAATCGGGTGCCATAAACCACTCGGCCACCCCCCCGTGGGTCGGCGATGCATCGCCGACCTCGTCGCGTCGGCCATTGCAATGCTTTCCCGTTTTGTGTCCCTGGCGGAGTTATGGCATGAATTAGCCCCTATTCACGGCACGACACGATACTGATTAGACCCCGGCGCACAAGAAAGTCAACCCCCCAGAGGTACGAATTAGGGCACTACCCGCGGGAGACGGGAGTTTGAAGAACCCGCTTTTCCATGCTAGAATGGATAGTTTCCTGCACCTCGATTCGGGGGGAAGTGGTTCTCGGCGATTCCGCGTGGCCGCACTATGGCAAAACTAGCCGACACCGTTGCCGTGGTCTTGGCCGGGGGCATGGGTACGCGGCTCCGCGGGGTGGTCGGCGATCGCCCCAAGGTCCTGGCGGAGGTCGGCGGGCGGCCCTTCCTGGCTCGCCTCTTGGACCAACTGGCCGGGGCCGGCATCGGCGAGGCGGTGTTGTGTACGGGCTATCTCGCCGACCAGGTCGAACAGACCTTCGGAGACGCGCATGGAGCCTTGCACCTGGTCTACTGCCGGGAGCTATCGCCGCTGGGGACCGGCGGGGCCTTGCGGGCGGCGGCCCCCTGCCTCCGGTCCGATCCCGTCCTGGTGATGAACGGCGATTCGTTCTGCGAGGCCGACTTGCCGGCCCTGTGGGATCGCCACCGTGCGACGGCCGCCGAGGCCACGCTCGTTTTGACCCGGGTGGCCGATACCCGGCGCTACGGCCGGGTGGCCATCGACGCCGGCGGCGCGGTGGTGGCTTTCGAGGAGAAGGGCGGACCCGGCGGGCCCGGCTGGGTCAACGCCGGCATTTGCCTGCTCAGCCGCCGTGTCATCCTGTCCATCCCGCCCTCGCGCCCCGTCTCGCTGGAGCGGGAGGTCTTTCCCGCGTGGATCGGCCGCGGCTTCTACGGCCTTCCGTGCCAGGGCCGCTTCCTGGACATCGGCACGCCTGAAACCTACGCCGCGGCCGAGCGGTTCTTCGCCGAACTTCGCAAGTGACTTAACTGTTGTCGCGTGCCACCTCCTTTGGCGCGCAGCACGTTGCATAGTATAAAGCCAAGCCATTCCCTGAGCAGAAGCTCGCCTGATGCACAATCTCCAGACCCGCCGATTTCAGGAGTTGGACATAGCCGGCGTCGTACCGCGTGTATCGTCCGCGGTCGAGCATGGCGAGGACGTTGTTCAGGTGCTTGCCGGGACGAAAGAGGGTATCCCAGGTGACGATCCGCTGAACAGTCCCGGTGATTTGGAGTGTCCGCAAGAGATCGATCGCGTCGTCATCCGAGAGGTGATGAAGAAGCCCCATGAGCAGAGCCTTTGTCGGCCGCAACGTCTCCATGTCCGATGCGGTCATGATCCGTGCATACAACCGGATGTTCGCCTGGGAACGGGTGCGCCGAAACCGTGCTATCGCGCGATCATCGGGATCGAAACCGTGGTATTCCTTGAAGTTGGGAACGTGTTCCAGCGCGTACCCTGTCCCGCAACCCACGTCCAGG
>JBEKCP010000088.1:0-13005 GCA_050014815.1 Thermoguttaceae bacterium
GTGTGGCACCAGACACGGCGGGCAAGCCCGCCCGCTAAACCTCCAGTCCCTAATCGTTTTTCAATCCTTCGCCTTCTGCTCCTCCTTGCCCGATAGGAAGTTCTTCATGGCGGCGTCGTTGCCGCCGATTTCGGCAGCCCGCCGCAAGAAGGGTGTGGCGCGATCGGGTTGGCCGTCGAAGTAGTAGTAAAGGCCCACCAGCAGCGCCACGTCGCCGTTGGCCGGCTCGGCCTCGGCGACCTTGAGCATGGCGTCGAGCTGGTTCTTCTTGGCCACCGTGTCGCCGCCGAAGAGATCATCGGTGCGGAAGTCGGAGTTGGCCCAGTCCGGTTTGGTCTCCAGGCCGCGCCTGATCGCTTTGGCGGCCCGGTCGTAATGCCCGGTCGCGGCGTGAGCGAACCCCTCGCGGAACCAGGCGTCGGCCACCTGCGGCGCGGCTTGCGCGGCCCTCCGGTACCGCTCCAGGGCATCGCCGTATTTTCGATTGGCGAAAAGGGCATCGCCGAAGCTGATCAGTTTCCAGGCGGTCTCGGTGGCCTTCGCGCCGGCCGGCCGCGGCGCGGGCTTCGCATCGTCGGCCGCGAGCCCGGGGGCATCCGCATTTCTCGCCCGGGCCACAGGGGCCGATCGCGCCGGAACCGCCGGCCGGTTGAACCCCCGGTCAACCCCCATCATCTGCATGATCGGCCCCGGGCCGAACAACTGCTCGGGGGGGATGAACACCGCGGACGGAACCGGCGAATACCAGACAGGCCCAAAGGGCGAATACGCCTGGCGCGGATAGTAAGGCGAGTAGCCGTAAGGGTACCCGTAAGAATAACCCGAGGTGTAGGGATACGAGCCGTAGGGTGTATATCCCCAGGGCGAATAAGCATAGGGGTACACGTAGCCGTAATACGGCACGTATACGGAGTAGGGGTACAGAGAGGACGCGTAAGGCGAATAAGGGTAGTAATCCCATGCCGGGTAATTCCACCGGGCGGGCCGGGCACCGGGCGCAGCCTGGTTGGTCGTGGCCGGGGCCGTTGGAGTGGGCGCTCTGACCGGGGCCGCCGGAGTCCACGGCTGCACTCGGGGGCCTCCGCCGGGCGAAGGCACGGTCCTTGGCGTCCAGGTCGGCGGGGGGGGCGGGGGGGGCGAGGTCGTGCCCGGTCGATTGGGTTTCGTGCTGTTGTCCCCGCCGGCCGCCAGGGCGATCCCCGCCACTGTCGCCACGGCCAGCCCGAGAAGCGTGCAGAACTTCTTCATGGTCCTCCCCCTTTGCGCCAGCCCGATATATTTCAATTATCCGCGCTACCCACTTGGTTGCAACTGCATTTATTGCGCCAAGCAGCGTGACACCACTAAAATGTCACGTTGATGAATACCGATCGCGTTTAGCGGACGTGCCAAGCGGCTTGCAAGTCGTCATTATGACGGCAGGGCGACTCAGATCGACTACGCGGACACCGGTTGACAGCCGGCCCCCGGGGGGCATAATCTAGTCAGCGGAGGCAAGGGAGTCGGCCGATGAGCGAAGCACTGGAAATCACCGGCGGCGGGACTGAGGCCGCCTATCGCGTGCTGGCCGACTGCATGGCCGACTTCGTCTGCCTGGCAACCACCCACGGGGAAATATTCTATTTGAATCCGGCCGGCCGGCAGATGGTCGGCCTCGGGGAGGACGAGCCGCTGGCCTCCTTGTCGCTCCATGACTTCTACCCGGAGGATTCCTGGAAGGAGCTCCGCGACGTGGGCGTGCCGGCGGTCAATCGCGCCGGGCATTGGGAAGGCCGCAGTTGCATCCGCGACCTGAAGACGGGCGACCTGGCAACCGTCCGGACCCTCATGCGCCGCGTCCGCCTGCCGCAGGCCGACCGGCCGACCGCCCTGGCGATCATCCATCGCGGCGTCGAGGAGGTCAGCCGTCTGCGGGCTGCGCTGGTCGAGGCCCAGGCCCGCAAGAACTCCATCCTCGAGTCCTCCGTGGACCCGATCATCACGGTCAACCACGAGGGGGTCATCATCGAATTCAACCGGGCCGCGGAGCAGGCCTTCGGGTACGCACGGGAGAAGGTGCTGGGGACGCGGCCTTCCGACGTCCTGTTTCCGCCTTCGATGAGCGCGGAGCACCGCAAGCGGATCGAGCGCTATTTGGAGGCGGGGGAAGGCTCGATGCTGGGCCGCCGGGCCGAGGTCGCGGTCAACCGGGCCAACGGCGAGGTCTTTCCCGCCGAGCTGGCGATGGTGCTCAGCCAGGAGCGCGGCTCGCCGGTCATGACGCTCTACGTCCGCGACATCAGTCTCCGCAAGAAGACCGAGGAGGAGCAGGCGCGGCATGCCGCGGAGCTGGAGCGCTCGAACTCCGAGTTGGAGCAGTTCGCGTACGTCGCCTCCCACGACCTCCAGGAGCCGCTGCGGAAGATCCGGACCTTCGGCGACCGGCTCCAGGTCAAGTGCCAGGACCTGCTGGACGAGACCGCCCGCGACTGCGTCGACCGGATGCGGAAGGCCGCCGCGCGAATGCAGGAGCTGATCGAGGGGCTGTTGATGTTCTCGCGGATCACGACCCGGGCCAGGGACTTCGTCCCCGTGAACCTCGCCGAAGTGGCCCGCGAGGTCGTCAGCGACCTGGAGGCCCAGATCGAGCGGGTGGGCGGCCGGGTCGAGGTGGGGGGCCTCCCGAAGATCCAGGCCGAGCCCCTCCAGATCCGGCAGTTGTTCCAGAACCTGATCGCCAATGCGCTGAAGTTCCGCCGGCCGGACGAGCCCCCCGTCGTAAAGATCGAGGGGCGGTTCGTCCAGGGCCGCAAGCGCCGGCCGGGGGCCTCCGCGACCGAGGAACAGTGCCGCATCACGGTGGAAGACAACGGCATCGGATTCGACGACCAGTACCGCGACCATATCTTCGGCCTCTTCCAGCGCCTGCACCCCCGCGACGAATACGAAGGGACGGGCATCGGCCTGGCCCTGTGCCGCAAGATCGTCGAGTGCCACGGCGGGACCATTTCCGCCCGAAGCGCCCCCGGCCACGGCTCGATCTTCGAGGTGCTCCTGCCGGTGCGGCAGAGCGGAAAGAAACGGGAGAGACACGTTTGAGAAAACCGTCCTATACCATCCTCATGGCCGACGACGACGAGGACGACTGCCTGCTGGTCCGCGAGGCGCTCCAGGAGAGCGGGCAGGACCACAAGCTGCGGATCGTCCGCGACGGGGACGAGCTGCTGGGATACTTGCGGCGGCCCGCCGGCGGAGGCTCCAACTCGCACCGGCCCGACCTCATCCTGCTGGACCTGAAAATGCCCGGCAAGGACGGCCGCCAGACACTCCAGGAGTTGAAGGCCGATCCGCGGCTGAGGGATATCCCGATCGTGGTGCTGACGACCTCATCGGCCGGAGACGACGTCGGCTACTGCTACGCCATGGGCGTCAACTCGTACGTGACCAAGCCGGACAGCTTCCGCGGCATGGTCGATCTGATGCGGACGTTGGGCAAGTACTGGTTCGAGATCGTCGAATTGCCAAGGGAGGAATAGAACCATGTCGCGCGGCGCGGGAAGGACTGAAACTCGGCGGGTGCGTATCCTCCTGATCGAAGACGACCCGGACGACGTGTGGGTCATGCGGAACCTCCTGGGCGACCGCTGGGACGGCCCCTTCGAGCTGGTCCATGCCGAGTTGCTGTCCGCCGGCGTCGAGCGGTGCAGCCAGGCCCGCTTCGACGTCATCCTGCTGGACCTCACGCTGCCGGACAGCCGGGGCCTGGAGACCTTCATCACCATGCACACCCAGGCCGAGGACGTGCCGATCGTCGTTCTCTCCGCCTACAACGACGAGGCCACGGCGGTCAGGGCGGTTCAGGCCGGCGCGGAGGACTACCTGGTCAAGGGGCAGGTGGACGACAACGCCCTGGTGCGGGCCATCCGCTACGCCATCGAGCGGAGCCGGCGGCACCAGGCCGAAGAGGCGCTCCGCGACGCCTCCGAGGAGTTCCGGGCGGCCAAGGAGATCCAGCAGCGGCTCTATCCGGCCGAGTCCCCCGTCGTGGCGGGGTTTGATCTGGCCGGGGCCCTCTATCCCGCCAGGGCCGCCGCCGGCGACTACTTCGACTATGTCCCCATGCCCGACGGCTGCCTCGGCGCCGTCGTCGGCGACGTCAGCAGCCACGGCATGGGACCGGCCTTGTTGATGTCGGAGACCCGGGCCTGCTTGCGGACCCTGGCGCAGACGTCCTGCGACGTGGGGCAGATCCTCACCCGCGTCAACCGCATGCTGACGGCGGACACCGACGATTTTCACTTCGTCACCCTGTTCTTCGCCCGGCTCGATCCCCGCCGCCGGGAGCTGGTCTACGGCGCCGCAGGACAGCGCAGCTACCTGCTGCACGCCTCCGGCAGCGTCACGGTCCTGGACAGCACCAGTCTCCCGCTGGGCGTCGATGCCGACATGATCGTGCCCGCAGCCCCACCGATAGTCCTCCAGACGGGGGATGTCGTTGCCCTGTTTACCGACGGGGTGGTCGAGACGGAATCGATCAACCGGACCCGGTTCGGGGTGGGGCGGGCGCTGGAAGTGATCCGCAGCCATCGGGACGAGCCGGCCGCCCAGATCGTCGAGACCCTTCACCAGGCGCTCGATGTTTTCTCTCTACATCAGCCCCGGAGCGATGATTGCACGATCCTGGTGGTCCGGGTCGTGGAACCGCCGGCCGAGGGGGCCTAGTGGTCTTGCCACGCCCCCCGGATTTTGGGTATCGTGTCGCTTGCGGCTTCGCATTCCCGCACAACGGAGGGCCGCTATGCCAAGGAAGATACTGGTTCTGTTGGTGATCATGCCGGTCTTCGCAGCGGCATCCACCGCCCCCGCCGCCCTGTGTCCCGAGTGTTCCAAGCGGATGCTGATCGACTCGCCGGGCAAATGCGAGTCGTGCGGGGCGGCGACCGCCAGCGGCGCCCTGCGGCTTTGCCCCAAGTGCAGCGACAAGCTGCACCGGTGCGAGTTGTGCGGGACGAGTCTCGACGGCTGGCGGAGCTCCGGCTCCACCCCGGCGAGCCCGGAATCGCCCCCGGCCGGCAAGCCCCCGGCCGACAGGCCCCCGGCCGACAGGCCGGCGGGCGATGGGGCGAGTCGCCCCGCTCCTTCCGCGAAATCGCCCGACGCCAAGCCCGCTCCGCTCCCCACTCCGCCGACGTCTCCTCCGCCGATCGACCTGCGGCGGCCTGGGACTTACGCCTCCGGGAAGTGGCAATATCGGTTGGACTTGGCCAGCCCGGGAACCCGCGGCGAAGGGCAATGGGGATGGCTCTGGTACGGCGGTCAGAAGCTGCCCCGGGGCGAAGTCAACGACTACTACCGCACGCCGTGGGGGCCGATCTACTGGGTCGATGTGCCGCAGACGAATTCGGGCATGCACGGCTGGATGCCGGTGCCCTCGGGCCAGAGCCCCCGCCAGGGGCGGCCGCTGGCGTTGCCCGCCGCGCTGGCGGCGGCGCCGCCCGGGATGCCCCAGCCGCCGACAGCCCCGGGCGCGGCGGCGCCGTCCAGTCGCCAATCGCTCGAGGTGACCAAGGCCGACAACGGCAAACGTGCCCGGGTCTACGTCGGCAATGTCATCGTCGTCCGCCTGCCCGGCAACCCAACGACCGGCTACCAGTGGCAGGCCGTGCCGATGCCCAGTCCGGTCCTCCGGCTTGCGGCCCAGCCGCAGTACGTCGCCTCGCCGGCCGGGGTCGCCGGGGGCGGGGGCACGTTCGTTTTCGTCTTCCAGTCGCTCCAACCGGGGGCAGGCGCGATCCGGCTGGTCTACGCTCGGCCGTTGGAAAGGGATCGGCCCGCCGCGGATGCCTTCAACCTTTCGGTCGAGGTGCTCCCGAGCGTCGTCTCCCCCTCGACGCCTCGAACCGGTCAGCCCGGCCCCAATCCCATGGGCGCCGCGGCCCGGTAGCGATTGAATCGCCCGCCGAAAAGCCGTAGACTGGTGGTGCGCCGCGCTCAAGGTAGATGTTTAGCGGGCGGGCTTGCCCGCCGAGTTGAGCATGTACCAAACTCGGCGCACCCAGGGGGTACCCGGCCCGCCCGCTAAACTGTGAATGGATGTTGATCGCAAGGAGGTGTGCATGACGGAGTTTTCTGCGTCTTGGCATTGGATTGCCCGGTACGCGGCCGTATTGGCCGCAGTCCTGGCGGGGAGCGTCTTTGCGGCGACCGTGCGGCAAGCCGTGGCGCAAGAGCCACCGCCGCCGCGGAGCGGTTTCCGCATGCCGGGTCTTCGCGGGGGCGTGAATCCGCCCGACCGGCCCGTTGGGTCCGACAGCCTTTTCGGGCCGCCGATCTCGCGGCCGCAGCCCGGCGACGCGGAGTTCCGCCAAGGAACGGCGGCCCTCGAACAAGGCAAGGTCGATGAGGCGATTGCCTCGTTCTCCCGCGCCGCGGAGCTCAGTCCCCGCAATGTCCAGGCGTTCAACCACCTCGGCCTGGCGCGCCTGCAAAAGGAGCAGTGGGATCAGGCGATCGCCGACCTGGGCGCGGCCGTCCGATTAGCCCCCAACCTGGCCTCTGCGCGGTTCAACCGGGGGTTTGCCTTCTATCGCAAGGGGGACCTGCCCAAGGCGATTGCCGATTACGACGAGGCGATCCGGCTCAACCCGACCTATGCCGAGGCCTACCGCGACCGCGGGTTCGTCCGCTCGCTCTCGGGCGACTTCCGCGAGGCCCTGCCCGACCTGGCCCGGGCAATCCAGCTCAACCCCAAGGACGAGGCGGCCTACGTCAGCCGCGGAATGGCCTATAGCCGCATGGGCGAATGGGAAGGGGCCGTCGCCGACTACACGCAGGCCCTGCGGCTGGACCCGAAGGACGCCGCCGCGTGGATCGATCGCGGCTACGCCCGAACCATGAAGAACGACCTCGACGCCGCGATGGTCGACCTCGACCGCGGCGTAGAGCTCTCGCCCCAGGAGCCCTCGGCCTACTTCTGCCGCGGCTTCTGCCAGTTCCGCAGGAACAACCCCGGCCGGGCACTGGCCGACTACAACGAGGCCCTGCGTCTGTACCCCGACTATGCCGACGTGTACCGCGAGCGCGGTCGCCTCATGGCACAGAGCGGCGACTTCCCGAAGGCCATCGAGGACCTGGACCGCGCAGTCAAGCTGGCCAAGGACGAACCGTCGGTCTGGCTCCGCCGCGGCATGGTCTACGCGGGGCACGACCAGCTCGACAAGGCCATCGCCGATTACGACGAGGCGATCCGCCTGGGACCGGACAGCGGCGAGGCGCACTTCTTCCGCGCCCTGGCCCGGCTCCGCCAAGGCGACGTCGATCGGGCGGCGGCCGACTACAAGGAGGTGTTTCGCCTCGACCCGCGGCCGGTCGAAGACTACCGGAAATGGGACCCCGCCGCGGACAAGTCGGGCCGGAGCCAGGCGGTCGACCGCCTGGAAGAGACCCTGGCCAAGAAGAAAGACGAGGCCCAGGCCCACTACGCCCGGGGCATCGCCCTCCAAACGGCCGACAAGCTCGACGAAGCCGTCGCGGCGTACGACAAGGCCGTCGAAACCTACCCCCGCTTCCCCGAGGCACACTACAATCGCGGGCTGGCTTACCGGAAGAAAGGCGACCTGGAAAAGGCCATGATGGACTACAGCCAGGCCATCGAGCTCAACCCGCGGTTCACCAGCGCTTACGCCAACCGCGGTTACGTCTACTACAAGCTGGGTGATTTCTCCAGCGCGCTGGCCGACTTCGACCGGGTGATCGAGCTGGACCCGCAGAACGCCGACGCCAAGAAGAGCCGCGAAATCATCCTGAAAATGCAAACCCCGGGAGCAACTCCGTGAAATCGACTCTACGACGGCTCTCAATGAGTTCCTGTTGCGGAAACGTAGGGGTTCTCGTGATTTTCGCCGCGCTGCTGCTGGGCTGCTCGCCCGCAAGTGAAAAACAACCTAGCGAAGGGAAGAAAATGAGCCTCTCCACGCAATCTTACGGAAAGCTCCCCGATGGGACGCCCATCGACCTCTACACGCTGACCAACGCCGGCGGAATGAAGGTCCAGGTGACGAACTATGGCGCCACGATCGTGTCGGTCGAGGTGCCGGACCGCGCGGGAAAGACGGCCAACGTAACGCTCCACCGCGACAACCTCGCCGGCTATACCGAAATCAAGAACGGCAAGCCGACCACTCCGTATTTCGGCGCCATCGCCGGCCGCTATGCCAACCGGATCGCCGAGGGCCGGTTCACGCTCGACGGCAAGGAATACCGCCTCGCCACGAACAACGGCCCGAACCATCTCCACGGCGGACTCAAGGGCTTCGACAAGGCGGTCTGGAAGGCCCAGCCCTTCGAGGGCGAGGGCGTGGTGGGCGTGGCCTTCTCCCTCGTCAGTCCCGACGGCGACCAGGGCTATCCCGGAACGCTCACAGCGAAGGTCGCGTACACGCTGACCGACCGGAACGAGCTCAAGCTGGACTACGAGGCCGCCACCGACAAGCCCACCGTGCTGAATCTTACAAACCACGCCTACTGGAACCTGGCCGGCGCCGGGTCGGGCGACGTGCTGGGCCACCAGCTCTCGATCAACGCCGACCGCTTCCTCCCCGTGGACGACACGCTGATCCCGCTGGGCAAACCCAAGCCGGTCCAGGGCTCCGCCATGGACTTCACCCGCCCCAAGACCATCGGGCAGGACATGGCCCAGGTCGAGGGCGGCTACGACCACTGCTATATCCTGAATAAGAAAGGCTTCGAGCTTTCGGAGTGCGCCCGGGTCGTCGAGCCTACCAGCGGCCGGGTCATGGAGATATTGACCACGCAGCCGGCCGTGCAGTTTTACGGCGGCAATTTCCTCGACGGCTCGGTCTCCGCGGACGGGAAGCCCTACGGCAAGCATTTCGGCTTCTGCCTGGAGACGCAGCACTACCCCGACTCGCCGAACCATCCCGATTATCCGACCACGGTCCTTCGCCCCGGCGAGACCTACCGGCACACGACCGTCTACAAGTTCAGTAAACTGTAGGGTGGTCCGCGCCGCGCAACGCACCCCACCCTGGAGTTGGAGCCGATGGCCAGCAAGCGGCCAAGGCCCTTGGAATTCGTTGCAAGGAGGGCAAGGTCATCCTTTGGCGGCCCTACGCCACGGGCTCGGGTGACTCCACGATCGTGTGTTTTGCGGTGCAACCGGCTCTATGCACATCGGCGACTGCGGAACGGATAGCCGCCTCTAGGGATTCGGCATCGCGATCAAACGTCACCAGCGCCTCACCATTGCCTGACCAGGGCGTGCCATCATCGCACCCGGCGGCGTACAACGCTTCGGTCAACTCGGGAGTCATTACCTCGCAGTTAGCCAATACTACGGTAAAATGGTAGTTCATTCGTCAGGCCTCCTTGTGCTCACAGCTATCTATCGCCCGCCGGATCGACGCGGCATGATGTTCCGGGCAGCGCGGTGTCGAAAAGACGGAAATACGGTGACCGGCACGACTTCTCTCGGGACAGAGCAAGTAGCCCCACGCATGGGCATGTCCGCCGCCGATTTCCAGCCGCCAACCTTTGGTGATCGCATAATCGACGGCTGCACGGATATGCTTGTTCTTGTGAAGTTTCATCCCAATCCGATCTTAGCATGGGGTGGGGGGCAAGGCAATCGGCGTTGACACTCGCCTCCGCCTCCGATGCCCCCTCCCGGGAGTTAGAGACGATGGCTGCCGACCGGCGCGAGGCAGCGGCCAGTCCCGGCGCGGGCGAGTCACCCTCTCGATTCTTCGGCCGTTGTCGGCAAGGCCCTTGCTCAGAGGGAAGGAGAGCAGCGAATCACGAAAGCCCGAAAGGACGAAAGCCCGAAAAACAGGGGGAATCCATCGAATTCATTCAACTCGCTTCGCTGCCTTTTTCGGGTTTTCGTTTTCTTCGGGATTTCGTGATTCGTTTCCTGATCTCGCGCGCAGGCTACTTCTTGGCCAAATGCCGCGTGTTTCCAACGCGGCGGGTCACCCCGACGCGATCGAAATAGTCGAGGAGCGGCAGGGCGAACTTCCGCGTCGTGTCCAGCAGGTACTTGAACTGGACGCTCTCCAATCGCCCCTCCCGGCGAAGGTGCTCGACCAGAATCTCTCGCGCCCGGTCGACCGCCTCCCTGTGGAACAGCAGCCCCTCCACCCGAACCAGGCTGCCGTGCTCGCCCAGGATCTTGAGGGCCTTCTGGACCGCCGCGGCCGGCTGGCCGGTCGCCGCAACGACTTCCTCCGGGCCGGGCGGAGAAAACGGGGCCTGGCGAAAAAGAGTTTCGATCTGCTCGATGTGCCGACCCTCTTCATCAGAAAACGTCGCCCGGTGCTCGGGTGAAGCCAGCCGCTGGTTCCGCTCGACAAGCCGCCCCTGGGCCGTCAGGATCGCCGCCAGGGCGTCCAGCACGATCTTGCCGAGGCCGGAAGTCTCCCGCAACTCCTCCCGGGTGATCCCCGGGCTCTCCGGCGAGCGGCGGTGGAAGGCCGCGATGGCGTCGAGGATCGCCCGGCCGTGCTCGGCCGCCGTGTCAGCGTGAATATAGAACCCGCCAGGCAAGGCGATGGCCCTATGCTCGGCTTCCAATTCGGCCATGATCTTGTGGAGGCGCTCGGGCCGGACCTTGGCCCGCCCGGCAAGCTCCGAAAGACCCGCGGCCACCGAGGTGGCCTTCTTCAGGCAATACTCGACGAAACGGCGGTCCTCCGGCACGGCGAGGGCCCGCTGGCGGAGGTCCTCGCAGATTTCCGGCCGGTTCCGCTTCAGGCGGCCCTCGACGGGCTCGATGATCATGCCGCCGCCGATGGTCTCGACTGGCGAGAGGCGGCGGAGGACGAAGCGGTCGCCGCCGGCCGCCACCAGCGGCGACGCGGTGCGGACCTGGACCAGGTACTCGTTGCCTCCCTCCATGCGGCTCCCCTGGACCGCGTAGACGGCGGCCGTCACCTCGGAGGTGCCGGTGTGGAACCGGACCTCGGCCCCGTTCTTCAGGACGCTTTTCGCGTGCGGCAGCATCCGCAGAGTCGCGGCGAACCACTCGTGCGGCGAGAAATAGCCCGGCGCGGCCACTGTCTGCCCCCGGCGGATGCCGTGGTGGTCCCAGTGACCCATGTTGATCGCGGCACACTGGCCGGCCATGACGGTGTCGCTCGTGCGGCCGTAGACCTCGATCCGGCGGATGCGTCCGGCGGTGCCGCCGGGCAGGAGGACGACCTCGTCGCCCGTTCGCGCGGAGCCGGTCGCGGGGATGCCCGCCACCACGGTCCCGTAGCCCGGCACCGAGAAGGCCCGTTCGACCGGCAGCCGGAAGACGCCGTCGGCCCGTTTCGGCCGGATCGAGCGGACCAGGGCGGCCAGGGCCTCGTAGAACGGGTCGAAGCCCTCGCCGGTGACGTTCGAGAGCGGCAGGATCGGCGAGCCTTCCAGGAATGTGGACCGCACCAGTTGGGCCACTTCGGCCCGGGCCGCCTCGCGGCGCTCGGGGCCCACGCGGTCGATCTTCGTCAGTGCCACCAGCCCGTGCTCGATCCCCAGCAGGGTGAGGATTTCCAGGTGCTCGCGGGTCTGCGGCATGACGCCGTCGTCGGCTGCGACGACGAGGATGACGCCGTCCATGCCGCCTGCGCCGGCGACCATGGTTTTGACGAAGTCTTCATGGCCCGGCACGTCGACGATGCCCAGTTGCAAATCGGCGACCGTGCAGGGGGCGAAGCCGAGCTCGATGGACATGCCCCGTTCTTTTTCTTCCTTGAGCCGGTCGGTCTCGCACCCGGTGAAGCATTTCACCAGGGCGGTCTTGCCGTGATCGACGTGACCGGCCGTGCCCAGCGTGATATTGATCGCTTCGATCGACATGGTCAATTCGCGTGCGGAGGCTCAACAGCGGGGTCGCGCCGACTGTCCTTCTCCTTGATCTCCTTCAGGGCTTGCCGCGCCGCGGAGCGGAGATCATCTATCGCGGCCTCGGGATCGACTCCTCCCAAGGCCCAGACAGCAGTGCGGCGAACGTACGGGGGTTCGCCCCTGATCATCTCGACGAGAATCGGTATGGCCGGCGTCGCGTTGCCACCTATGTGCGAAAGAGCCACGGCACCTCGGCGAGGTCGTGCGTCGTTGTCCGTGAGCAGCGGGAGAAGCTGGACGGCCGCCGGAAAGGAGCTCCAGGCTTCCGCTCTCCTTTGCCGGTCATCCCAACCCCAGAATGCACTAAGGGATTCGACTGTCCAGGCGCCAGGCGATTCCGCTTGGTATGGCGCTTCCGCCTCAGGAAATACCGGGCCGGATTCTCCCTTGCCACCAAGACAGAGAACGATTACGCAAGCACCTACCAGCAGATGGAACACTCGCATGCCTTGTTCCTTCCTTCGCGTTTTCGCAATTCCTTTGCGCCTTTGCGGCTTCGCGCCTTTGCGTGAAATCCCTTTCATTCATCGCGTCGCATTCACGACAGGTCGTTCGCAGGGGTATCAGTTCGGGATGGGGGGAATTCACGCAAAGACGCCAAGCCGCCGAGGCGCAAGGGAATACAGGAATCAGTCCTCGTCAGGCAAACCGTTGACGACCCGCGAGATACCGTCTTTGATCAACTCCACGTCAAAGTTGATAAACAATCCCAGGCGTTTGTCCATCAACCGCAAATAAGCGAGGAGCGTTCGCTTGTGGACCGGGTGGGTTTTCTCTACAGCCTTCAGTTCCAGAACAACCTTATCCTCGACAACGATATCTGCACAAAAGCCCTCTTCGAAGGTTATCGAATCATACTTGAGGGGAATTGCCACTTGCCGTTCTGCGTGAAGCCCCCGTTTCCTCAATTCATGAAGGAGGCATACCTCATACACGGTCTCATGCAATCCCGGCCCAAAGTTTTTATGAATCGTGTACGCCGCATCCACCACAATTGTCGCGATCTCATTCTCGGTCATTTTTCCCAGTCCTCTCTCCGTTGCGCCTTTGCGTCTCTGCGCCTTTGCGCGAGATATCTACCGCTTCGGCCCGACCTCGCTATGAAATCCCTTTCTCAGC
>JBEKCP010000089.1:0-12858 GCA_050014815.1 Thermoguttaceae bacterium
CCGTCGCCGTTCCGGCGAAAGGATACGCCTATCACGTCTTCCCCCGCGATCTGAAGGCGCAGTGGGTCCGGCTGAAGACCGACAAGGACTGCAAGGCCACGGCCTACTTCCACTATTCCGGCGAGAGCGATCGCCCGGCGAGCAACATTGCCGTTGGGTTGGCGGGCGCGGAGGATGGCGCCGCGCCGCATCCGCGCGTCGAGGGCGAAGTGATCCCCTTCTGCTCGCCCGAAGGGCTGTTGCACTTCGCCGCGCGGGGCGTTGCCGCCGACGGCAAGTCCGCCGACTTGGGCCTGTATCAAGTCAATCGCGACATACGGATTACCCCCGCCCCGGCGGGAAAGACGATCGACCCGAAAACGGCCATCGTCAAGCAGCCGCCGTATGGCAGCACGCTGCCGCGGTTCTCGGCGGACTCGCCATATTCCAAGGCCGCGGCCGCCGGCTGGGCGTCGCGGACCCTGCGTGAGGTCGTCACCGAGCGCGGCATGCTGAACTACGAGGGCACGATCTACGACGTGCCCCGGGTGGGCGGCATCCGCCGCGCCCGGCCCATCGCCACCCACGGCAAGCTGTTCTCCGACTTCTGCTCGTGGCGCGGGTTGTTCGCGGTGGCCGGCGCGAGGCCCGCCGCCGCCGGCGACGGGCACGTGTTCAAGAGCGACGACGGCAAGGCCGCCCTGTGGTTCGGCCAGCTCGAAGATCTCTGGCAGATGGGCAAGCCGCGCGGCGTCGGCGGGCCGTGGCAGAAGACGAAGGTCGCCGCCGAGAAGCCGTCGCCCGAATACATGATGACCGGTTTCGACCGGAAGAAGGTCGAACTGTCGCACGATGCCGCCGCCGAGGTCGCGTTCGCGATCGAGGTCGATTTCCTTGCCGCCGCCAAGGGGACATGGCACCGGCTGATCGAGATCAAGGTTCCGGCCGGCAAGACCGTGACGCACATATTCCCCGACGGCTACAGCGCCCACTGGGTCCGGGTCGCGACGGACAAGCCCTGTACGGCCACCGCGACCTTCGTCTACGAGTGAAAGAACCGAGGAGAACGTCGTGAACCACAACCACATCAACAAGGAGAAGAACATGGACACCTGGACAAGGCGAGTGACCTTGGGATCGTTGATGGCCCTGACCCTGGCGCTGAGCGTTCCGGCAGCGGAGCCGTCCAAGGACAGTCCCGCAGACGAGGCATGGAAGATCGGCTGGCCCTCGATGACCGGTCCCACCGGCAACCTCCTGCCGCTGCGAACTCCAACGCCCTTGGTCGAAGACCTCTCCCTGGCCCGCCTCGCCTGGGTGAGCGAGGACAACGACCTTGGCCATGGAAAGTATTCCAGCGTTATCTGGGCCGGGCACGATGCCGTCGAGGAGAAGATTGGGCCCGACGCCAAGGTCCATCCCGGCAACTGGGCGGGAGTCGTGGTTGCCGACGGGCGCGTCTATGGCGCGTCGTATCGAAACGCCGGGCCGGTTTTCACGGCTCCTTATCAATCCAATACAGGTTACGACAAGAGTCCAAAACCCGCGGTGCCGACCCGTTTCCGGGTCGAGGCTGAAGATCTCGTCATCTGCTTCGACGCCGCCAACGGCAAGGTGCTGTGGAAGGCCGTTGAACCGGGCGGTCTGATTTGCAGCGGCTCGAAACGCGATGGATTCCAGGTGGCGCCCGCGGTGGACGACGGCCGGGTCTTCGCGGTGGGAAGCACCGGTCGGGTTTTCGCCTATGATGCGGTCAGTGGCAAGAAGTTGTGGCAAGGCGATGTCGGGGATGCCTACAAGACCAGAGAGAAGCTTCGCGTGGAGAGAATGGCGCAGGCGGCTGCCGGCAAGATCGTCCTGCCCGACAGATTGGCCTGGGGGACTTCGGTGGTCGCCGCGGACGGCATCGTTGTCACCGGCGACTTTGCAGGCGGCCTGCGCGGGTACGACGCGGCCACCGGCGCCCTCAAATGGACGGCAGCAGGTTGCATCAGCCCCACAGCGACCCCCAATGTCTGGCGTCACAAGGGCAAGGCTTGGATTCTCTGCGCCAGCACCAGCCTGTTTCTCATCGACCCTCAGAATGGAAAAGTGGCGTGGAAAGTTGACGGTCTGGGGCCGAATCCGGGAACTCTCGCTCCGGGTGAACGTTCGGTCATGGTCAACATCAAAGCCTCCGGCGGCGGAAGGAAGGGCGTACCGGGTATTTGGGGATGCTATCGTCTCAGTCCCGAAAAAGCCGAGAAGGCCTGGGCCATGGCCGATACCCTCCCCAATTCCTTCAATATCACGGGCGATGCTCGGACGGGTTGTTCCACCCGCATTCGCGATGGCCGGGTGCTGGTCATGACCGAGGGGACGATCAACGAAGGAGGCAATTGGGGGAAAACCAATCCCGGTCGGATCGCGCTGCTCGACGAGGAGACGGGCGCCGAGATCGTATCCGCCAATAATGCGGGCCCGTACTCAAGTGTTCGTGCTTTCTGGGGAAACGTCCTCTGGTTGGATGATCGCGCCATCGTCCGCACGTGCAACGGCCACGGGCGAAAAAGCAATATCTTCATCGACTGGATTGTCACACCGAAGACCATCGCGCCCCGATTCGGCGATGAAAAGCGGGGCCTCGACCTGATCGAATATCAGGGGTCCTACGACATCGTCGCCTCGACGCCGTTGGTTGATGGGTGGATGTTTGAACGCACCGTTGACGGCCGTCTGGCCTGCTACGACCTGCGCCGCCCACTCAACCCAGGACCAAAATAACGTCTCTGAAGGAAGGAACGCTCGATGGGACCGATAACGCAACCAAACTCGCTATAAGGACACTCTAATGAAAATGTCATGTGACGGTCGGTTCCGATGGTTCGTGGTGCGGTTCTTCTTCGTCGCCGCGGCGCTCGTCGCGCCAGCGTCGGCGCGCGTATCGCGGGCAGCGGAGCCCTTTTCGGGCGAACTGAGCCTCGTCCTGTCGAAGGCCATGTACCTCGAACGGGGGCAAGAAAGCTCAACGCCCCATCTCATCCTGGAGCTCAAAGCCAACGCCGGCCGGTGGGATCGCGCCTGGGGCATCGCGCTGGGTTACAACAACTCGGTGGGCTATGGACTGGTGCGCAAGGCGGTCGTCGACGCCAACGCGGTGCAGCTCGATGTCGAAATGAAACAGGGCCACGACATCTGGACCCGCGGCGCCCGCAGCCGGTACACCATCGAGTTGAGCAGGGATGCCGGCGGGAAACTTCACGGCAAGTACGAGGGCGAGTTCAACGGCCGCAAGATGAGTGGAGCGGCGCATGGCGAGTTGCGGCCGCCGCGGCCCATCGCCGTCAAGGATTACCGCCCCGTCGAGTACGGCGAGCATCCCCGGCTGCTGTTCCGCAAGAGCGATCTGCCGCGGTTGAAAGAGCGGCTCCAGACTCCGCTGGGCGCGGCCTATCTCCAGCAAGCGAAGCAGTGGAAACCGGCGAAGGCCAACGAGGCCGGCGACCTCGTAAGCCTCGGCATGCTCTATCAGCTCACGGGCGATAAGTCGTGCGCCGAGGAGGCCATGAAGATCATCGAGGGCTTCAAGGGTGACGTGGACCCGAATCCGTCCGGCAGCGGCAGCGCAGGCCATCGTCTCGTGCAGACCGCGATCTGCTTCGACCTGTGTTGCGAGGCTTGGCCCGCCGAGTTCCGCCAACAAGTCGTCGCCGACCTGCTCAAGGCAATCCAGTTCACGCATCGGCGGCTCCGTCCCGGCCATGCCAACTACCACCCGTGCAGCAATTACTATGGACCATGTCACGGCTCGGCCGGCATTGCCGGTTTGGCGATCTGGGGCGAGAAAGGCCCGATGCCTCCCGAGCCGCAGGAACCGGCGCCCGTCGAGCCCACGCCGCCCGCGGCGGCAGACGCCGCGCCTTCGACGAAGCCTGTCATTACCGCCGAGCAGGCGGCGAAACTCACGGCCGACGCCAAAGCCGTGTGGCAACTGGATCGCGAGATCTGGCAACTCGACCGCAAAGCATGGGAGGCCGCCGGCGGAGTCGATCCGGTGGCGATCTTCAACGCCGAACTGAGCCGGTTCCGCATCTATCAGCACTATCGCCTGGGCATGGGCGACGGGGGCTTCCAGGCCGAGACCGGCTCGTATTCGCTCATCGGCGGCTGGTATCCGCTGGTATACGCCGGCATGCATCGCACCATGTTCGGCTGGGACGTGTCGTTGCACCCCGACGTGTCGCACGTGATGCCCCGGCGGATGGTGCAGGTGATCTTCGGGGTCGACGGCAAGCAGCAGGTGCAGAAGATCAATAGTGTTGTGGGCTTCGACGTTTCCTGGGTGGCCGCGGCGTGGCCGATCCTCCCCGAGCAGTACAAGCCTTTCCTGCTTTGGGGCTGGAACCAGAGTGTCGGCGTGAAGGATGCGGCGTCGGCGGCCAACGTCGCTGGCCTCAAGGGGACGTTCAGCGGCGGTCTGAGCGCGGCCCAGGCGTTCATCAACTACCCGCTCGACCTCAAGCCCGTGCATCCCGAGCAGGGCATGCCGCGGACCTGGGAAGCGAGGGACTTCGGTTTCTACTGCTTCCGCAGCGGCTGGGAGGGCAAGGATGAGTTCATCGGCCAGGTGTTCCTGAAGGCCAAGCCGGTCATGGGCTGGAATCATGGCAACGCCGGCACGTTCCGGCTAATGGGACTGGGCCACCAGTGGGTGACCGGCTCGAACGATCGCAACGGCGCCCGGCCGCAGGAGCCGGTCGTCATCTTCCGCGACGACGAACTCAACGACGGCGGCTGCGGGCGCCTGACCTATCTGAAGACCGAGAAGGATGGCTCGGCGAGCATGGCGATCGACATGGCCGAGGTCTGCTCCAAGTCCGCCGGCCTCTACGATCGCAACCTGATCCGCTGGCCGGAGAACTTCAAGGAGGCGGGCGTGAAGGGGCTGCGGGCCATCGCCTTCGACTACTCGGGCACCAGCGGCGCGCCGTGCCTGATGGTGCTGGTGGACAAGGTCGAGGGCGGCGGGAAGAAGGAGTGGCTCTGGCAGATTCCGCCGGAACTCCTCGGCAAGGCGCCCACCAAGGGCGCGCCCAAGACGGGCGCCAAGCCGGCAGATGGCCCGAAGGGCGCCCGCGTGGATGGCAACGTTTTCGTTCTGGACTACGGCGACGCTACCCTGCGCGGCACCTTCATTGCGCCGCGGAAGGTGACGCTCGACGCGGGCACCGAGCAGATCCAGTACCAGGACCCCCGCCACGGCTATCATGGCCCGATCGACCGTGTAAAGGCCACTGGCGGCGACAGCTTTTTTGTCGTCGTCACGATCCAAAGGGGCGCGGCTCCGCAAGTTGCGGTCGAGGGCGCAGGGCTGGACGCGAAGGTCACCGTCGGCAAGCAGCAGGTTCGTTTCGACGGCCAGAGAATCGTGGTCGGCGATTAGGCCAAGGAGCGCGTGGCGACGGATGACATGGGCAGGTGGCCTGCTGGCTTAGTCAGTGAATCTGCACGAGGCAAGACGCCGTAGAATCCGCAACGCCAAGAACCGCCAGGAGCGCCAAAGATGAAGATGAATCGGAGAATCGTTCTTATCGCCCAGTTTGCGTGGATTTCTCTCGTTCTTCATGCGCCCGTCTTCATCTTCGGGCAACAGGCGGACGAGAAGTCGGCATCTGCCGCCACTCCAGCGCCGCCGCCGACCGACGCGACCGCGACGCTCGAGGAGGACTGGCTCCTCCAGGCCGAAGGGAAGCCGCTGGCAGAACGCACCATCCAGGAAATCCAGTGGACCCGCGAGATCGCCGCTCGCATAAGCAAGTTGACCGGCGCGCCGGATTTGCGTGCGGAATTGACTCAACTTGCCGAACTCGAGGCGTTGGACCAGTTGGCCAAACCTGCCCCCGCCCCTGCTGCGCCGTCGGCCGCCGTCCAGCCGCCGGCGACGCAACCGGCGGTGAAGTTGCCGGATGGACTGGTCGGACGTTGGATGGGCCGCGACCTGGACGAACGCAACTACCTGAATGTCGGCGCCAAGCCCGCCGCTCTCGCAACCGGCAACTACACGCTGTGCGCGTGGATTCGCACCACCGAGGACGAGGGGGACGTGATCGGCAACGGCACGTCGGCGGGGCATTTTCTCCTGATGAGCTATAAGGGTGCGACCCGCGGGCACCAGTGGACGGCCCAAGGCGCGACCGTGCTGGACGGCAAGACGCGCGTCGACGACGGGCGATGGCACCATGTGGCCCAGGTGGTGGACGGCGACACGCTGTCGGTGGTCGTGGACGGGCGGCTCGATGGGTCGATGAAAATCGCGGGCACGAAGACCGCGGCCGCGGCAGCCGTGACGATCGGCTCGCGCGGCGGGGCGGCTTCGCGATTCAAGGGGGCGCTGGACGAAGTATGCGTGTTCGACCGAGCGTTGAGCGTCGAGCAGATCGGCGCGGCATTCCCCGCCGAACGGGCGCCGAAAATCGAGGCCCGGTCCCAACCCCGCCTCGCGCCCGACGACGCGGCCGCGCGGCAGCGCTACCTTGCCGTGCGCAGGCTCAAGCGCAGGATCATGTTCAAACATCCGGCCATCGACTTCACCCAGGTCTTGTTCATCGATCAACCCATGCCTCATGGTCACGAATGGGACCATCAGGCGAAGCATCGCAACGGCAGGATGGCAACCCCAGGCGGGCGCTTGATGGTCCTCGACGGACTGAATCCTGACGGGAAACTCCGGCAACTTGCGCCGGACGAATCGGGGGCCTTCTGGCGGCCGGACCTGTCTTTCGATGCGCGGAAAGTGCTCTTCTGCATGAAATCCGCCGCGGAGCAGTCCTTTCATCTCTACGAGATCAATCTCGATGGTTCGGGACTGCGCCAACTCACCAAGAGTCTCTATGACGACCTCGATCCGATCTACTTGCCCGACGGGCACATCATGTTCTCCAGCAGTCGCTCGAACACCTATATCCGTTGCATGCCGGAGACCTACTCCTACGTCCTGGCGCGATGCGATGCCGACGGGCGGAACATTTACTTGATCAGTCGCAACAGCGAGTGCGATTGGCTGCCGTCGCTATTGAACGATGGGCGGGTCATCTACTCGCGCTGGGAATACACCGACAAACCGCTCTGGCGCGATCAGAAGCTATGGACGATCAATCAGGATGGCACGGGTGAAGCGCAATTCTGGGGTGGTCAAAGCACATACCCGGACCACACGGCCATGCCGCGACCCATTCCCAAGAGTCAGCGCGTGATGTTCGTCGGCGTTGGCCATCATGCGTGGTTCAATGGGGCTATCGGCATCATCGATCAAGACAAAGGAAACAATTACCCTCACGGCCTCACGCGCGTTACGTGGGATTTGCCTTGGGCGGAGGTCGGGCAAGGACCGAAAGATGTACCGGAATCATCGGATTATCATTCTGCCGGGCGATTCGCCGCCTACCATACGCCGTGGCCTTTATCGGAGGAGTTGTTTCTGGTTTCAGCGCAAACCGGAATAGCCAACACAGGCTGGGGCTCGCATTTCAAGGTCCGTGGGCCGCTCAATCTCTACCTCATGGACGTGCATGGCAATCGCGAACTGGTCCTGCGGGCAAAAGACCATATCTTGCACGCCATGCCGGTCAAACCGCGTTCGTTTCCCGTGCAAGCGGATCGGGTGGCCTGGCCGGGAACGGGCAAGGATCATACGCCCACTCGTCCCGGCGTTCTTTATAGTCGTGATGTGTGTGATGGTTTGCCGCAGGTTCCAAGAGAATCGGTCAAGTTTTTGCGCATCCTCCAACAAGATCACAAGACCTATTCCACCGGCAGTCCGCGCGAAGGATTGGGTTGGTGCGCTCCCCAGGGTCCTGCCATCTCCGCTGTTCAGGATGACTCCGTCAAACGAATTCTGGGCACGGTTCCTGTCGGAGCGGACGGATCGGTTGCCTTTGAAGTGCCTCCTGGAAAGGCCGTCTATTTCCAATTGCTCGATGAAAAAGGTCGCGCCCTGCAAACCATGCGATCCTTCACGGGCGCCATGCCCGGCGAAACTCGCGGATGTATTGGATGCCATGAGCAGCACTCCACCGCGCCGATGAACGCCAACCATCAAGGCGTCTACCGCTTGAATCTTTCCCCACTCACACCGCCACCCTGGGGAACAGACGCGACAGTCGGTTTCGATCGTTTTGTTCAACCCGTCTTGAATAAACATTGCGGGAAATGCCATCAGGGAGATGGGGAGGGCAAGAAGAAACTGGACTTAACTTCCCGTCCTGCCACCGGAAAGAATTACAATTCGGAACCATATTTGACCTTGGTGCGAAGAAATGATATGGGAATCATTCACGTCGAAGGTGGTAGCGGTTATGCTACCATTCCTCCGATGACGTATCTTTCCTACAATAGTCGCCTGATTGATATTGCCATGAATGGGAAGCATCATGACGTCAAGATCGAAGGCACCGAACTCCAACAATTGATCGCCTGGGTGGATTGTATTGGCCCGATGCGCGGCGAAGAAGAGGTCCGGGAGATTCCCGACCGCAAGCCCGACAAGAGCTATCCGATCCCCCTTCTGACCAAGACCGCGCCGGTCATCGACCGCTTCAATATCCCTCAAGATGCCAAAGACGCAGGTGCGAAGTAAACGCGTCGGAGAAGACCAACGAAGAAAGTGTAGACAATGAACTCGAAAGAATGCTCGATCGTGATTCGCCCAATGTGGGTCGTTTTGCTGTGCTTGCTCTTGTTGACCCCCGTCATGGGGCCGGCGGCGGAAACGGCGATTGCCGGGGGGCCGCCGCCCGCCGCGCCGGCCAAGACAAGCCTCAACGTCCTGTTCGTCGGCAACAGCATGACGTGGTTCGGCAACATGCCGCGGACCGTCGCCGAACTGGCGGGAAAAATGGACCCGCCGGTGCAGGTCAACATCGTTCTGTCCTGCCAGGCCATGAATACGACAACCGGGCATGCCCGGGAAGGATCCCCGACCCGTAACGCGATCGCATACAAGGTGAACAAGGGAGGCACCGGCAACCTGCTGGGCATGATCGATCACCAGAACTACTGCTTCCAGCCCGAGTTGACGATCGCCTGGCTGGAACGGACGCTGGCGAACGAGCCCAAAAACGAGCAGTGCAAGGCGGACCTGCTGTTCCTGAAGAAGCGACTGGACAGCCTCAAATCCCAACAAGACCCGCGTTGGGATGTGGTGGTGATCCAGCCGTGGAGGGAGAGCGACGTCGAGAAGATGGCCGCGAACGTGAAGGTTCTGCAAGACGACCTCGCCAAGGCGGCGCCCGCGGCGAAGGTCATCTTGTACATGGACGTCTCGGGCATGGACAGGGATGGCGGCGTTCAGACCCAGAAGAAGATCGACGAGACCATGGCCGTCTATCGGCAGTTGGCCCTTCGCAATCGCGTCGCTGTCGCTCCGGCGGCACTGACCTGCCTGCATGTAAACCGCGAGAAGCCGGAGTTCTGGCTGAAGGAACCCAAAGCGCCGGGGGATGTCCACCCCGGCCTGCGCGGTTCCTATGCCATTGCCTGTAGCATCTTCACCGCTGTCTTTGACCGCAGTCCGGCCGGACTGCCCGTGCGTCGTATGGAAAGCCATTTCCAGATAGGCACAAAAGTCAAGGATGCGGACGGCAAGCTGCCGCTGAACAAGAACTACGTATGGGGAACCGAACACAACGCCACGCTCGACGACCGGGACATGCGCCTGATGCAGGACAAGGCGTGGCAGGCATGGCAGGAGTGGAAGGATTACCTGGCACTAAAGGAATGAAACAACAATTGCAGCCGGCGCTTGCGGCCCTACGCAAGGCCGCCGCCGATGCCGACGCCAACCTGGCCGAAAGCGCCAAGGCGGCGATCGCGGCCATTGAAGCGGCGGCAACGCCAGTCAAACCGTGATTCCATGGCGACATGATCGATCAGCGTTCACGGGGGACTGTCCCGATTTTCGCGGCAGATGCGACCCAACCATGAAGACACGGTCCCTTCGCCGCGAAAATGGGACGGTCCCCTTCGGCCGCCCGTCACAAAGCAGACATACCAAGGAGCCATGTTATGCCGGTCGTGAAGACCTGTTACAGATCGATCGTTCTATCGTTCCTCATCGCGTCGGCCGCATCCACGCAGGCGGCCCAACCCGCTCCGACTCCGGCGACCGGCTCCAGTGCGGTCGGTGGGCCACTGCTCGCAGAAGTCCTCACGGGGCCGTTAGCTGATGTCGAAGAAGTGCTCTTCATCGTCTCGCAGCCATTCGAGGGAAGCTTCAACCCGTTCGACGCCGGTTCCCGCGATCGGCCGGAGAAACTGAAGGAGTATCGCAAGGGCGGGCGACTGTGCAAGCTGCACCTGCGGACCGGCAAGATCACCGTCCTGCTGGACGACCCCGCCGCGGAGATGCGCGACGCCTGCCTGCATTACGACGGCAAGAAGGCGCTGTTCTCTTACGGCAAGGGCACTACGGGGCTGCACCTCTACGAGATCAACGTGGACGGCAGCGGGCTGAAACGCTTGACGCCCGACGACGCCGAGGAAGACATCTCGCCGTGCTACCTGCCCAATGGCGACATCGTGTTCGCCTCGACGCGGTCCCACCGCTTCGTCGGCTGCTCGGGTGGATATGCCACGACCATCTATCGCTGCCGAGCCGACGGCACCGGTATCACTCCCGTCACAGCCAGCCTGGAGATCGAGCGTTACCCCAGCGTGCTGGCCGACGGCCGGCTTGTGTTCCTGCACTGGGAGTATTACAACCGCGGCACGCACGGGCACCATCCGCTCTGGACCTGCAAGCCGGACGGCACCGCTCAGGCGGCCTTCTTCGGCAACATGGGGCCCGACGAGCACAACTACAAGGAGTGCCCGCGCCAGATTCCCGGAAGCAACAAGGTGGTCTTCGCCAATTGCCGGAATCATCCGATCGGGACTATCGCGATCTTGGACCCGAGCTTTGGCCCGGACGATCCGAAGGCGGTGACGCGCGTTCCGGGATCGCCCAAGACCGCCCGCGATCCGTTTCCACTCTCGGAGACCTGGTTCCTGGCGGCGGCCGACAACACGATCGTGCTGGTGGATGGCAGCGGGCGGGGCCGGAGCGAGGTCTTGTGTACCGCCGAGGCGAATCAAGAGAAGTTGTCCGGTTCCAAAGCGAAGGGGCTGTGGGCCATGTCGCCCTGGCCCATCCGGCCGCGAGAGCGGGAACCGGTGATTCCCGACCGCGTGGACCCCCGCGCCGCCACCGGCACCTTCATGCTGACCGACGTGCATCACGGCCGCAACATGGCGGGGGTCAAGCCGGGCGAGGTCAAGCGGCTGCTGGTGCTCGAGTGGCTCCCCGCGCCGTTCACGGTATTTCCCTCGGTGCGGCCCGCGTTCTTCCTCAATCGAATCCTGGGAACGGTGCCGGTGGAACCGGACGGATCGGCTCACTTCGAGGCGCCGGCCCTGCGCCCGTTGACCTTCGTTTCGTTGGACGAGCGCGGGCTGTCGGTCAAGCACAAGCAGAGCGCGACCGAGCTGAAGCCGGGCGAGATGATTGGCTGTACCGGCTGCCACGAGCCGCGGACCGGCACCACCGCTTTCGTCACCACCGGGCTGGCGATGCGGCGCGGGCCGAGCCGGATCGAACCGCCGGAGGGCATCCCCGACCGCCTCGACTACGTGAAGGACTTGCAGCCGATCTGGGACCGGCACTGCGTGAAGTGCCACAACCCGGACAAGCGAGAGGGTGGCGTGCTGATGACGGCCGATCGCGGCGGCAACGGCATGCCGCACAGCCACCTGGGCCTTTTCGCCGCCGGTCAGGTGGTGGACTCGCGCGGCCCGCACGTCTGGGGCAACCTTCCGCCGCGGGCCATGGGCTCGGGGGCCAGCCCGCTGATGAAAAAACTCGACGGCTCGCATCAGGAAGTGAAGGTCTCCGCGAGGGAGTGGCAAACGGTCGGGCTCTGGCTCGATACGATGGTGCCCTTCACCCGCTACTACGGCGAACAGAGGGCCCCGGGCGGCGCAGGGCTGACTCCGGCGGCCAGAGAAGTGGTCCAGCGCCGCTGCTACTCCTGCCATGAAGAGCACGTGCCCAACCGCAATTACATGGGCGCGAGCATGTTGCCGGGCTTCCGCGCGGGCGAACAAGGCAGGAACCTGCTCTTCTACAAGGAACCGGACCTTTCGCATGAAAGCGACATCGGACAGCGGGCGCCGGCCACGGAGTCCGATTACCTCAAGTACCATCAGGATTGCTTTGCCCGGCACGAGGCCCAGTTGCGCCGCGGGGCGGCGATCCTCATCAACCGCACGCGGCCGGAGAAGTCGTTGCTGCTACTGGCGCCTTTGGCCAAGTCGGCCGGCGGCTACGCCACCGAGTCCATCGATAACGTCAATTCCGGCAAGGTGAAGGCGATGCCGGTGATCTTCCGGAACACCGACGATCCCGACTACCAGGTGCTGTTGAAAAGCATCCAGCCGTTCAAGGCCCAGCCGTACCAAGGTCCGCGCGGGCGGTACGTCAAGTGGGGCCTGCTGCCGCCAGGCGCCGCGCCGTTCGATTCGCACGAAGTCCTGGAACGCTACTGGGCCGATCCCTGGTGGAGGCCCGAACCGGAATAACGAAATGTCCCTTCATCCTCTCATTAGGGAGCATCCCATGTGTGTGTCGAGTCGAGGTTACGTCGTGGCGTTGTTTCTGCTGTTGGCCCTGCCTCTTATGGTCCACGCGGCCGATGAGCAACCGCCCTGGCCCCAGGAAAACGGGCCGTTCGGCAACTTCAATCCGCGGCAGTGCGGCGCGAAGTTGGTCGATGATCTCGCCCAGATCAAAATGGTTTGGGTGAGCGAGGAACACGAGCTTGGGATGGGCAGGGCAGGGACAGAAGGCTTCCACCGCCTCAAGTACAA
>JBEKCP010000090.1:0-12837 GCA_050014815.1 Thermoguttaceae bacterium
GGCTGTCGCACGCCGGTGGACGGCTGGTACTTGGCGCTCCAATGGGCGCTGAATCTGGACGAGGAGAGCATCCGCGAACAACGAGAGAACTTCATAGCGCGAACCCGCGCGACTGTACTGGAACGGAGGATCGAGCCATGTGACCACACTGAAACGAACAACCTGAACGACAACCTGAACGACAACCTGAACGACAACGAGCAACGCACCTTCTTGAGACCTGAATCCTGAACCCCAACGAGAGAACCACAATGTCCGACAACACCGCAATGGTGCCCGTCAACCTTGAGCAGCTTCCGTCCACCCAGATCGGCACCGACGACCAGTTTGCGGAACTAGCGAAGGGCGGCGACTACATTGGCCGGATGCAACTCTTTACCAAGAGCAAGGCCAACATGAAGGGCTTGATCCCCTCGGGCCACTACGGCATCCCGGAGTCCGACGAGGAGATCATCGACCTGGGGCCGTCCGTGGACCTGCTCCCGCTGGCCCGCCGGCCCAAGGCCATCGACATGACCGACATGGAGGCCCTGGTCATTTCCTACGACATGGAATCCGAGGAATTCAAGCGGATCGCCGCCAAGTCGGCCGAGGCCGATTCCCACTGCCAGTACGGCCCCAGCTTCCTCGTCTACGAGCGCTCGACCGGCCGTTTCCTGGAGTTCTTCTGCGGCAATAAGTCGAGCCGCATCGAAGCGAAGAAGCTGTTTCCCTTCCTGCCGCTTACGCAGGCCGACATCGACGCCAAGGCGGCGGCCGGAAACAGTGTTGGCGACCTGAAGCCGCACGGCCCGGTTCCCGTCACCTTGAAGACGAAGCTGGCGGAGAACCGCAAGGGCACTTGGCACGTCCCCGTGGTCGTGATGTGCTCAACGCCCTTTAGCAGGCTGCCGTCTGAGGAGGTGATCGTGCGGGAAATCACGAAGTTCCTCACGATCAAGGACAACGGCATCGAAAAAGTCCAGGACAGCAAGCCGGCTCGCGCTCGGTAGCCCATCTGCTCCCCGCCGGACTTGCCGCAAGGCCCCGGCGGGGTTTCTGACGCTGTGGTGTAAGCAGCACCCCGACCGAATGAAGTCGCAACCTTTTGGGAGACTTGCTGTGCCGCTCGGCGACCATAGGCCCTGACTGCCACTGCCGCCACCCGCACATGCCCTCCCTATCACATCGTAAAGTCGGTCTTCGGTGGTCCGGGTTCAAGTCCCGGCAGCGTCTCTTGTCCGCGTCGACTCGATCTTGGTGGCCTCCGCCGTGGGAAGCCGCCACGGCCTCAACCGGATCGTCGGTGAAGGGGATTCCAGCAAGTGGGGTTCATTGAAGCCATGATGCCCGACGCCGTACTGATTCAAGTCCCCTCCATCGACTTCCGCACCTTCATTGGCCTCAGCCATAAGGTGCTGGGCCGCTCGCCCGCTGCTCCCTCGGATGGCTGCCGCCGGGAGCTATCGGAGGCCGAGCGGTTCCTAAGTTGCCTGGCGGCAATGCGCGACGAGCGGGCACCCGTAGGGCTATCGTCCCACCTGCTGCGGCACGTCTCATTTAGCGCCTTCATCGGGGCCGACGAGCGGGACATGCTGGAGATCCTCCAGCTTTGCAGTGGGATGCCGTTTGTAGTGGCGGAAACGATTGTGCGGGGCGTGCAGGCGGCCGTCGTCACCGGCACCCTCGCTCAGTGGCGGGATGCCGTGGCATCCGGTTGCAGCAAGAGTGTCGAATCTTCCGTCCGGCGATGCTTCAACAAACTCCACGGCTTGTTCACCGGCGCCGGCCTGAACGTCTGGGGCGATTATACGCCTCGTAGCGGCCCGGATCAGACCTTCCTCCTCCTGGAAGACAAAAGGGGCCGGTAGGCGCTCTCGATTCGTTGCTGTTTCCCGCTCTTGCCCGTAGAGAGACTCACGCATCCTTCATCCGGATTGTGACCATGCGGCCGTTCTTCGAGCAAGACAACCTGAGCCTGTACTGCGGCGACCTCCGCGAGGTGCTGCCGACGCTTCCCGAAGCGTCGGTGGACTTCGTGGTGACGGACCCGCCCTACGGCCTCAGCTTCATGGAGAAGGACTGGGACCATGAGGTTCCGGGACCCGAGTATTGGCAGGCCATCGTCCGCGTCTGCAAGCCCGGCGCGATGATGCTGGCCTTCGGCGGCACGCGGACCTATCACCGTCTGACCTGCGCCATCGAGGACGCCGGGTGGGAGATTCGGGACGCCCTGATGTGGCTCTACGGGCAGGGGATGCCGAAGTGCGGCGACATCGGCAAGCTGATCGACAAGGCCAAGGGAGCCAAGCGCGAGGTCGTCGGCACGAAGTTGGGAAGGCCCGGCTATTCTCTGGCCAACCATGGCCGCACCAATGAAGTCTACGGCGATCTCCACAATCCCGACGCCGAATGTGCGATTACGGCCCCGGCCACTCCCGAAGCTGCAAAGTGGACCGGCTGGGCGATGGCTCTGAAGCCGGCCTGGGAACCGATCGTCCTGGCGATGAAGCCGATGGACGGCACAATTGCCCACAACGCCCTTGCCTGGGGCGTGGCCGGCATGAATGTCGAGGCCAGTCGCATCGGCACTGAGCGTACGGTGCGCACGCGCGGCGACAGCTTGACCGATGCGGGCTGGGCCAGCACAAATCGCTCGCCCGTGGGCGGCTCGGAGTGCGGACGCTGGCCGGCAAATCTCTTGTTCGACGACAAGGCCGCCCGCCTTCTTGATGTCCAGACTGCGACGCTCAAAAGCGGCAGCACGGTGGACGACGCTCAGGCGAGCTACGGCGAAACCCGCGGGGCGAGCCGATTCTTTTATTGCAGCAAGGCCGCGAAGCGGGAGCGCGGGCCAGGCAACGACCATCCCACGGTCAAGCCTTTGGTGCTCATCGAGTACCTGCTGACGCTTCTTTCGACCCCCGATGGAGGCGTCATTCTGGACCCTTTCGCCGGCAGCGGCACGACGCTGCTGGCCGCCAAGCGGCTTGGCCGGCGCTCGATCGGGGTCGAGTTGACCGAACACAACTGCGAAATCGCAAAATCCCGACTCTCGATTTGACCGTTCCTTCCGCTTTTGCCTTTAGAGGAACGTTGCATGTCGCTTGAATCCGTGAAAGTCGAAGCCCAGACATCCAGCGGGACTCGCATTCGCGTGCCCGTCCTGCTGGAACGGAAGGACGGCCAGATCTACTTCTGGGACGGCAAGGTCGGCACGAAGACCCGCTTCGGCCTGATGGCGGAAGTCAAGGCGATGGCCGGCGCGCACTTCCACGGCTACGACGACGAAGGCGAGTACGCCCGGGTCAAGGTCTGGTCCGTGGACGACTGCCAGCGCAACCGCTTCCAGATTGGCTATCTCTGCGGCGAAGACGTTTACGCCTGGTTCGACCGGCCGGTTGAGCGACACGAGTATCGGCAGTTTCTTCGCGCCGGGCAGCCGGCCGAGATCATGCCCCACCAATGCGACCTGGCCAATGCCGGGCTGACGTACCACTACCAGATTTTCGCGGCCGAAATGGGCACGGGAAAATCGCTGGCGGCTCAGATGGTGATCGAGAAGTCGGGCGTCGACCTGGTCTGGTGGGCCGGTCCCAAGACGAGTCTGCCCAACATCCGGCGGGAGTTCAGGCTGTGGGGCTTTCCCTTCGACCGCATCCCGATCGAGTTCTTCACCTACGAAGGGCTGGTCCGCGTGATGGACGAGTGGGACGGCTCGCAGACGTTGCCCCGGTTCTTCGTGGCGGATGAATCCAGCCGGTGCAAGAACGCCACGTCGCAGCGATCGAAAGCCTGCCAGAAGCTCGCCGATCTGATCCGCGACAAATACGGGTTCGAGGGCTATGTCATCGAGATGTCGGGCACGCCGTCCCCGAAGACGCCCTGCGACTGGTGGAGCCAATGCGAGATCGCCTGGCCGGGCTTCTTGAAGGAGGGCAGCCGCCGCGCGTTGGAAGAGCGGCTGGCCTTTATGGTCGAGCAGCAGTTCGACGCCGGCAAGTTCAAGAAGCGGATCGGCTGGAAGGATGACCAGCGGAAGTGCGCCCAGTGCGGTCAGACGCGCGACGAAGGGCTGCATGTACTGGACGAGTGTGCCGCCCCCGAAGACTATCATGCCTTCCAACCCAGTTCCAATGAGGTGGCATACCTTTACGAACGGCTCAAGGGCTTGGCGGTCGTCAAGCACAAGAAGGACTGCTTGAACCTGCCTGAGAAGCGCTATCGCAAGGTCGTCTGCAAGCCGACCGCCAGCACGCTCCGCGTGGCGGAGGCCCTTGCCAGGTCGGCGCCGAACGCTGTCACGGGCATGACATTGCTACGGGAACTCAGTGACGGGTTCCAATACCGCGAAGTCCAGGACGGCGTGACGAAATGCACCCACTGCACGGACGGAACCGTCGCTCAGTGGGTGGACCCGGCCGATCCGGACGCCCGCTACCAGGCCGTCACCATGCTGGACCCGGCTCTCGTGGCCCGACTCGTCAAGGAGACGGTCCCTTGCCCGTTGTGCGGCGGCCGGCGGGAAATTCCGAGGATGGTCCGCGTCGCGCGGGAGGTGGCCTGCCCGAAGGATGCCGCCTTGAAGATGCTCTTGGATGAGAACGAGGAAGTGGGCCGCATCGTCGTGTTCGCCGGGTTTACCGGCTCCGTGGATCGCATCGTCAAGCTGTGTCTCAAGGAGAAGTGGGACGTGGTGCGCTGCGACCAGGGCATTTTCCAAGTCTTTTCTGCCAAGAGCGACGGCACCGAAGGCGTGCTGGCGACCAGCGAGGAGCCGCTGGATTACTGGGCCAATTTGGAAGAGCACGCCAAGGTTGCCTTTGTGGCCAATCCCGAGTCGGGCGGCATGAGCCTGACCCTGGTGGAGGCCCGCATGGCGGTGTACTGGTCCAACTCGTGGAAGCCTGAGTACCGCGTGCAAAGCGAGGATCGCATCCACCGCAAGGGCATGGACGAGAACCTGGGCTGCACTATTGTGGACCTGATCCATCTGCCGAGCGACCACCGCGTGCTGGACGTGATTCGCGCCAATCGGAAGTTGGAGCTAATGACGATGGGAGAAATCCTCCAGGGCGTCGATTGGGAGGATGCCGGCCAAGAGGGCGAAATGCTCGTGGAAGAAGCGACATTGTGAGCGCATCGGTGTGAACGTTTTTCTAACCCCGTGGAGTTGCAACGATGAAGTACGTGCTCTTGGTTTTGACCCTGATCGTCTTGGCCGTCGTTCCGGCGGTCGCCGGTGTCCCGGATGACCTGCAGCGTGTGAGCGTGACCATCAAGGCCGGAACTGCTCAAGGCTCCGGCACTCTCGTGACCCGGCAGGTGGGCGACGATACCGTGACCTTCATCTGGACGGCCGCCCATGTCGTTGATGGTTTGCGCACCACGCGCACCGTGGTCACGCCGCAAGGCACGCCTCGGATTCTTGTCGAGTACAAGGATGCCGAGATCGTCCAGGAGCGGCAGCAAGACGGTCGCCGGGTGGGCGAAGTCAAATACGACTGCAAGATCATCAAGGCCAGCGATGCCGACTATGGCGAAGACCTGGCCGTGCTGATGGTCCGCTGCAAAGGCGCATATCCGCTGAACGTTTGTGCCAAGTTCCACAAAGATCCGAACTACATCCCGCCCATCGGCGTCGATCTGAGCCATTGCGGCAGTCTGCTCGGCCAATTCGGGGCCAACAGCTACACCACGGGTGTGCTCTCCCAGGTCGGCCGCACGTTGCCGATGAGGGGCGCCAACGTCAAGGTCTTCGATCAGGTAACGACGGTCTCCTTCCCCGGTTCGTCCGGCGGCGGCATGTATCTCAAGGACAGCGGCCTGTACATCGGCATGTTGACCCAGGGGGTAATGCAGTTGCAGGGCTTCAACTTCATTGTTCCCGTGCGGCGCATCCACGCCTGGGCGAAACAGTCGAAGATCGAATGGGCGATCGACCCCACCGCTCCCATGCCCAGCTTGAAGGCGATCGAGGCGATTTCCGTGGAAGACGCCGGCCAATCACCGGGTGGGTATCCGCAACGCAATCCGGCCGGCGGCCCCGACGAGGGCGGCCTGCCTGCCGTCAAGCCGCCGCTGGACTTCAACGACGCCATCAACTGGGTCGAGCGACTGTTCAACCGCGCGGGGCGTCGGTCCTCTTGAGGCCATCCCTCTGATCTGCCCCTTGCTCTGCCTCTTGTGACCGACGGCACTTGAGCCGGGCGGCGGTGGGCAGCGCCGCCCGGCCTCTCTAAACCATCAACCGGCCAGCTCGACGCGGAGAGATCATGCGATTGACAAAGCAGAAGGTCGAGAAGATCAAGGCGTCCATCGCCGATGGCATCGCGCAACCCGCGATTGCCAAGCGGTTCAAGATCAGCCGTTCGCTCGTGTCCGACATCGCCACGGGCCGGGTCCACAAGGACGTGGAGTGGCCGGGCGGCGAGCGGCCGACACCCAAGCGGGCTGGCGGCCAGCACAAGGACATCCCCGATTACGACCCGACCGACAAGCGTGTGCTGGAGTTGGAGGCCGAGGTCGTCCATCTGACTGCCGAGCGTGACCGCGAGCGGCAGAAGGTCAAGGCGGGAGCGAAGATTGCCGGGCTGTTCAAAGCGATCACCGCGGAGATGGAGCAGCGGGTCAAGCCTCTGGTGCCGTTGCCGGCGGCCTTTGAGTACCGTCGCAAGGCCCAGATCGTCGAGCACTGCGTCATGCACCTGTCGGACGGTCATCACGATCAGGTCGTGCGGCCGGAAGAAGTTGGTGGCCTGGAAGACTACAACTTCCCGATCAGTTGCGCCCGCGCCGAGCGCTACGTCAACACGGTCGTGGAATGGACACAGGATACCTTGGCCCCGAAGTTCTACTTCCCGGTGCTCTGGGTGCTGGCCTACGGCGACTACACCAGCGGCGAAATCCACAAGGCGTGCGAGCGGTCGTACTATCGCAACCAGTTCAAGAATTGCCTGGCGATCGGCCAGTTGCACGCCTTGATGTACCGCGACCTGGCGGCCCACTTCGAGGAGGTCCACATCCTTTATCTGGCCGGCAACCACGGCCGGCGGACGCCGAAGAAGGACTACCTCGGTGCGCACGATAACTGGGATTACCTCTGCGGCGAGGTCGCCCGGCTGCACTGCCGCGATCTGGGCAACGTCCATTTCTCCATTCCCGATGCGTGGAGCGCCAACGTCAACATCAACGGCGTGGGCTTCAACGTGTCGCACGGGGATGACGTGCGCTCGAACCTGGGCATCCCCTGGTACGGCATGGTCCGCCGGCAAAAGGGCCTGATCGCCTTGGGCGCGGCGGCCGGTGCTCAGCGGTGCCGCTACTTCTGCGTCGGCCACCACCATGCCGCCAGCGTCTTGTCGGACGTGGATGGCGAACTGCTGGTCAATGGCTCGTGGGTCGGAACCGATCCATTCGCGTACAACGCCTTGTCCGGCTATCGCGAGCCGTCGCAATGGCTGCACGGCGTCAACCCCAAGCATGGCATCACCTGGCGGATGAACTGCAAGTTGCGCCATGAGAACGAGAAGAACGGTCCCAATCGCTACCTGATTGACGGTGGCCGCGACGTGGGACCGCTGAAATCCTGAGCACCATGAGGAACCCAAGCGATGTCCGCGAATGAGAAACCGTTCGTGCCTTCGATCACCACCAGCACCCTGGGCGACCGGCTGGAGGCCCTGCGGGTGACACAGCAGGGATACGAGGACGAACTGCCCGCCCGCTTAGCGCCCTACCTGCCGCCGGACGACCCGAACGCCCACGACCGCGAGTTTCCGGGACCGCCCGTGAACGTGAAAGAGACCAACTGATGGCCAAGAGAAAGACAACGAGTAGACCGGCCCGGACACCGATTGGGCCTGTCGCCCCGCCGCCGATGATCGGGCGGATGCAGCAAAGCGGCATGATGCGATATGGGGAGGGGCAAGTGCCGCCCGCGGTCAACATTGCCGCCAGGGTCCGGAAGCCCACGGGCCGCAAGGCAGCGTCGTCAGCCCCGCGCCCCACGGCCGTGCCGACGAAGACCAGCGGGATGACGCGGATGGGAGACATGCTTTCGCAATCCCCCGCCGACATCGCCGCCATGATGCAGAGGCCGACCAGCCCGAAGACGACCGGCAAGAAGGGTCGCCGTAGGTAGCGCGGGCGCGCATAACGCGAAGGAGGCTCCACGTGCCATGAGAGCAGTGTTTTGTGGCGGACCTTGCGATGCACAAGAGCGAGTTGCCAACGGTGACCAGCGATTCCGCGACGTGCGGATGCAGACCGGGGAAATGGTCCGCTACGAACTGCTCATGCGATACGGCGACACGCTGATCTACGCCCACGGCCTGACGCTGTATCAGGTGATGGACCTGCTCGTGAATCACTACTGCATCGGAGACGACGGTACGTGAACTACCCCAGTAGTACGACTTCCTGCGCCTGATTGCCCACCAAGACCCCATGCGGACCATCGCCTTCAACAATCTGGAGATCCAAACGTGCTGAGCAAACTGTGCTGGTGCTTCTGGCAATTGTTCCCTTGCACCTACCGGACCTATTACGGCGACGAAGGCGGCCGATTGCACTTCGCCGTCTGGAAGATGTGGTTCGGCCGCTGCTACAAGATCAACGACGTAATCGTGGACACGTTCACGACGGCGCTTGACGACACCCTGCGCCTCCTGGACGCCCTCTGTTCCGTCAACCGGCCTTCAGCCTGTTGCCGGGGCGAACGCGGCGGCAAATAGCCCTTCCCGACAAAGGAAACCTATGCCCATCTTTTGCATAAGCGACCTGCACCTGTGCGACCGGGGCTACCGCGACAATTTTGCGGTGGAAGGCCGCGAAGCCCGTTTCTACAAGTTTCTGGACTACGTGGAGGCCGAGGGCGGTCAGCTCTACGTCCTCGGCGACTTGTTCGATTTCTGGCAGGCCAACATGAGCCGGGCCGTGGTGGCGTACCTGGACATGCTCACGCGGCTGGACAAGATGCGGGCGGTCTATGTCGCGGGCAACCACGATTGTGCGTTGTCGGCGTTCATCGGCCAGCCGGCCTTGATGCCGGGGCATCCATTCTTCCAGCGAGAGGTTCGCGGCTTCGAGCAGACCATCGGCGGCCGGCGGTTCGCCTTTCTCCACGGCCACGAATCAGACCCCTACTGCCGCGATCTGAACCCTGGCACGGGTGAGATCACCGCGATCATCTCCGGGATGCTGGAGGACCGCAACCGGGGACCGTTTACCGCGAATCACCATGCCGTGGAGGACGAGTTCGTCGGCACGCTGGAAGGGGCCTTGACCCTCTGGCGGCGCCTGACGTTCCAGCACGGCCGCATGGACGAAATGCTCGATGGCGTGGAAGCCTACCGCAAGGAAGCCGGGGCCGACGTGGTGGTTTACGGCCACACGCACGAGCCGGGGCGGATCGGCGACTACCACTTCAACAGCGGCTCTTGGGCCAGGACGAACGACACCTTTGTTCGCATCGAAAATGACGGCACAACCAGCCTGTGGGAGTGGCTGCCCGGCAAACGGGCCGTTCCCTTCGAGCACCTTTTGCGATGAAGCCGCTGGAACAGTATCAGGCGTACCCCGTCCCGGTCGCCGCCATCTACTACGATGTCGACTTCAACTGCCGGGGCGAGTTCACGCTGCAATCTGTCAAGGAACTGGCCGACAGTGTTGCTGAAGCAGGACGGCTGATCTGCCCGGTCGCCGTGCAACCGTGGACAGAAGAACCTGGTTTCGAGTACCGCCTGATCGTCGGGCATCGCCGCTTCAAAGCCGTGACCACCTTCCTGAAATGGACCGAGATACCGGCCTACGTCTGCGAGGGCTTGAGCGACCATCAGGCCCGGATGCTGAATCTGGTCGAGAACCTGCAACGCAAGAGCTTGAACATCCTGGAGGAGGCCCACGCGATCCAGAGGCTTTATCCAAACGGCGTCACCGTGCGGCAGGCGGCCCAGGAGTTGAAACAGCACACGCGATGGGTCTGGCTCCGAATGCGGCTGCTGCGGATGCCCGAGGCAATCCAGCAAAAAGCCGCCGCCGGACTGCTCTTGGCCATCAACCTGGAAACACTTGCGGGCATAGAGTCGGCGGATGAACAGGTCTTGGCCGCCGGCAAGATCGTTGAGGCGCGGCAGCGGGGCAAAGGCAAATTCCTGCCCGGTCTGAACAGGACGTATAAACGCCGCCGAGGCGTCCGTCCCCGCGAGGAAATCAACCGCATGGTGGAGCGGATGCTGGCCGCCGGCATCGATGGTCTGCCGCCTCGTGTGGCGGCTTGGTGCGCGGGCCGATTCTCCGACGAGGAACTGTGGAAGGAAATTGAAGCTGCAACTCTCGAAAGCGCCGGCGATCACGCTATCGACTGTAGAGGGAAGTCTGATGAACACACCGACTAAGCCACTCGCCGAGACGGGGATCGACCTACGCAAGCTGAAGCCGGGCATGGTCATTCTCTTGGAGGCGGACCCCAACCTTTATGAGATGCGCATCACGCATCCGGCCCACGGCATTGCGGAAATCAGTTCCAACGATCCCGCATTGCGAACGCCGACCGTGGGCCAAGTGCTCCATAGCGTCCACTGGTCGAGCCCGGCTGCGATTCTTCCCCTGTGGATCGGCAAGGGCTTCGCGCTGGAAATCCGTTTCCGCAACAGAACCTATCGCACGCAGCCCGTGACGGCCGCCAGCGTCGGCGGGACGCGCGAGGACGGCAGCCGCTGGTCCTACGAGGTCTTCTGATGGCCAAACATCCGCCAAAACTCTACCTGGACACCGAAACCTGCGGGCTGCACAGCATGATGGTGCTGTTGCAGTATGCCGTGGAGGACGGCCCTATCGTCCTGTACGAGGTTTGGCGGCGGCCGATCCGGGAGACGTTGGCGCTGATCGAATGGATATGCCAGCACACGGTCGTAGGCTTCAACCTGTCCTTCGACTGGTTCCACATCGTCAAGATTTACACCGTTTTTCGTCTCTGCGACCCGGACTGGATTCCCGAGGAGCACATTGACGAGATCGCCATGCTGGAGCCGCAAGGGCAGGACGGGCCCTGCGTCAAACCGGCGGCGGTCATGGACCTGATGCTCCACAGCCGCAAAGGGCCCTATCAATCGCTGATGGCCCGCGAGGATGTCCGCATCAAGCGGGTTCCCACGGCACTGGCCTATGCCCTGGCGAGAGAATTGGAAGGCAAGGTCCAGTTCGACAACATCTACTTCGCCAAGTCGGCCGACCCGGAAGCACCCAAGTGGCAGGTCTTCGACCGTCACGATACCTTCGGCGACCTGGATACCGCGTTCAAGGATGTCGTCCTGAAGTTCAACCCGGCCGGCGGGTTGAAGTTCCTGGCCGAACACGCCCTGAAGCTCAAGCCCAAGTATCACTACAAAGACGTTGAACCGTCGCCCGCCTGGCGGCCCTACGAGTTGGGCTATGCGCCCACGGCCCTGGCCGTGTCGAGTCCCGAGAAGGGTTGGGCGAGTGAAGCCGATGACGACGACGGCAAAAAGGTCACGAAGTACGCCTGGCCCGGCGTGATCCGGCAGTTCATCGACCACTGGGCGACCCGCCAAGACGCCCGCGACTACGCCACCGACGACATCGTCTATACGCGGGCGCTGGACAAACACTTCGGTTGCCCGGAGCCGGGCGACAACGACTCCACCTTGACGTGCATGGTGGCCGCCGTCCGCTGGCACGGCTTCACGATCAATCGGGAAGGGATCAAGGGCCTCATGGCGAAGGCCCAGGCCGTGGTGGCGGGCAGCCCGGTCAACATCAACAAGCCCAGCGAGGTCCGCGTCTACGTCATGGCCGCGATGGACGACGCCGAGAGCGTGATCCTCGAAACGTCCACGAAGAAGGCCAACCTGGAAGCGATCAGCAAGTGGGGCATCGGCCAGTTGTGCCCGAGGTGCAAAGGCAAGGGCTACCTGGACAAGGAGACGAACATTTGCCCGGAGTGCAACGGCGTGTGCTACGTCGGTGAACCGGAGCCGTGCGGCAAGTGCCAGGGCGACGATCCGCAGTGTGCTCGCTGCGGCGGTACGGGCGTCCTGAAGGTGGGTCGGCACCCGGCTGGCGTCCGCGCCTTGGAAATCCTCAAGGTCAAGTTCGCCGCCAAGGAAATCGAGCTATACGAAAAGTTGTTGCTGGCCGGCAAGTTCCATGCCTCGTTCGTCGTGATTGGTGCTCTTTCGTCCCGTATGGCCGGGGCGGATGGCCTCAATGCCCAGGGCATCAAGCACACCAAAGAAGTCCGGCAGACGTTTCCCCTGACTTGGGACGGGTATTTGCTCTGCGGCGGCGACTTCAGTTCCTTCGAGGTGACAATCGCCGACGCCGTGTGCAATGACGAGGCCCTGCGCGCCGAGTTGATCGCCGGGCGGAAGATTCACGCCCTGTTCGGCATGGCGATCTTCCCCGGCACGACCTACGAAGAGGTCAAGTCGAGCGACGGCAGCACGACCAATGATATGTACACGAAGGGCAAGCAGGGCTTCTTCGGCACGATGCTTTACGGCGGCGACCACAGCACCCTGGTCAATCGCCTGGGCATCACCGAGGAGGTTGCGAAGAAGGCCATCGAAGACTTCGGCAGCCGGTTCGTTGGCGTCAAGCGGTGGCGCAAGCGGGTGGCTGATTTGTTCTGCTCCATGACCCAGCCGGGCGGCATTGGCTCGAAAGTCGTCTGGAAAGAGCCGGCCGACTATGCCGAGACGATGCTTGGCTTCCGCCGCTACTTCACCTTGGAGAATCGCATCGCCCGCGCGATCTTCGACCTGGCCCGTAACACGCCCAAGCACTGGAAGGACTGCAAGGTCAAGGTGGTCCGCCGCGACCGCGTGCAGACCGCCG
>JBEKCP010000091.1:0-12720 GCA_050014815.1 Thermoguttaceae bacterium
CCGCAGCCAGTTGCGTTTCGAGTTTCGCGAGTTCGTCTTGCGCGATGCCGCGGCGCCGGACCGCTTCCGTCTCGGATGTCTCGGTCTGCCGGCCGGCCTCCGTCAGTTGGGATAATTGCCGCCGGAGTTGCAGGGCGTGCTCTTCGACGTGGCCGAGGATCAACCGGGCGTCGGCCAGTTGCGACTGCGTCTCTTGGCGGGACTTCCGCAGGGCCTCGATCCGCCACTGGACCGTCTCCCGCTGGGTCTTCACGTCGTCACCCTGCTGGGCCCGCTGGGCCCGAGCAGCCTGAATCGCCTGCCGCCGGGCCTGGCGCGTGACCGCCAACAGCACGAGCACCAGCGCCCCCATCGTGCAGATGAGCACGGCGAGGAACGGAAAGAGCGACACCCGCGGGGCTTCCCGCGGGACGCTCCGGTTCTTGTTGTACGCAGTGGCTTTCATCACGCCGCCTGGGTGGACCGCCGGGCCGAGTCAAGCTGAATGGTCTCTCTGGCGGGGGACTCGGACAGCCGGGCATTGAGCAGGTGGATGGTGGCCGCCAGGCCAAGGACGGTCTGCTCGAAATGCTTCGCCCCGGCCAGGGTCGCCAGGTTCCGGTTGAGGGTTTCCTCCAGTCGCGCGATATCGCCGCTGGCCTGGACGGCCCGCTCCAGCACCTCCGCCTGGCGGGTCAGTCCGCTCTGGACCGCTCCAAGCGCCTGCACGTTCTGGGCGTGGGCTTGCGAGACCTTCTCCCAATGCCGGCGGTTCTGCTCCATGGTGGCCTCTTCCGCCGCCGCCAAGTGCTGGGCGTGACTCTTGAGCGCCTCGGTCAGAGCCGGAACGAGGGCCTTCTGGATCGCCGCGCCGGCGGTGTCAGATCCATGAAGCCACCGTTGGGCGGCGGCCTCCATCGACGCCTGCCAGAGTTCCGCCTGCCGCTCGACCAGCCGTTGGGCCGCCGTGACCATCACTTCGGCCATCCGGCGAATCGCCACGACCTGGCCGTCCGGCCCGGCCGGCAACTGCGGAAACCAACGGGCCAACTCCGCTTCCGTCCGAGCGTCCACGGCCTCCAACAGCGAGGCATCCGCCCGATCGACGAAAAAGTGCGCGAACATGAGCACCATCGACATGGCCAGGGCCAGCGCCGTCGTATCGAACTTCACGCCGAGGCCCCTAATCATCGCCTGCATTGACTCGTCAAGGGCGTTGGGGTCCAGGGCGTTCAGGGCCATCGTGATGCCGATCACCGTGCCGAGGAAGCCGAGGATCGGAATGGCCCAGACGATGACGCGGAACAGGGCGTAGCCCTTGTGCGACCGGCCCGAGTCCGCATCCGCCAGGTACTTCAACTCCTCCCGAAGCCCTTCCGAGGAACCCATTCGCCGGACGTACTCGACGGCCGATCGGAGCCGCCGGGCATAGTAGTCTTCCTGCCGTCGCGGGGGCAGGTGGTCGAGTTCCCCCAGCAGACTGCGGCAGTGCTCTTCGACCGACCCGCCCGCCGACGCCTGGCCCAGTAGCCGTCGGTCCAGTACCGCGTGTTGCTGGACGACGTCCACCAACCGCAGCACGAGGGCCGCCAGGCCGATCGCGAACATCACGGTTTCCCCGTATTCGACCGGGTGACCAGTGAAGTACCGCTTGACGAACGGCGTGCCCAGCGGGCCGCCATGGACCAATCCGAAAAACACGGCGGAACCCAGGAGTCCCCAGACAATGGGGGAGCTGGTGATCGATCGGGAGAGACGGTTAAAGGTCATGATCCTTCGGTTCCTTTGCTCTATTGATAATCTGGATGATTTGCAGTGTATGGGCAGAATGCGACCACATTAACGGCGTAACCCTCCACTCAATCGGCCCAATCGCTACAGGTGCTAAAGAGAATCTCCAAAGTCCAGAACGCTGGAAACCGAATGAACTAGGGCCACGATATTCCCAGGGGGGGGACAGTCCGGTGCCGGTCCGTCAAGGACCGCCCGGACTGTTATTGTTTCTTGACTGTAAGACGCATGCTTGCACTCGATGGGCAGGCCGGATACCCTGTCGATGGTGGCGATGTGACGGGTTCGACCTGCAGGGTGGATGGACAGCGGTGAAAAGACTGTTCCTAGCGCCTCGGCCCGCCACAGTGTTGATCCTGGCCTCGCTGGTCTATTGTCTGCCCCTTTTCTTGCAGTGGGACGGATGGGGGCGAGGGGATTGGGACCAATCCACCTTCCGATACCTGACGCCGCGGCTGGCAATGCTCCGCGACGGCCAGCTTCCGCTCTGGAACCCGTACGTCAACGGCGGCAACGTCCTGTTGGCCCATCCGAATTGCCCCGCCTTCTCGCCCTGGTACCTCCCCACGTTGCTGTTGGGCGCTTCGCTGGGCGTGCGTCTGCACGTGCTGCTGTTCATGATTCTGGGGACGACGGGCATGGCGGCGCTGTTGGGGCGATGGGGAGTCTCCCCGCCCGGACGCATCCTGGGCGGAATTGTCCTGATGATGAGCGCCCACCTGGCCCTGCACATCACCGAAGGGCACCTGGAATGGTGCATGCTGGGCCTGGCGCCCTGGATCATTCTTTGCCTGGAGCGATCTCGGGACCACTGGCCGGCGGTCGTCTGGGGGGCCTTGCTCCTGGCCTCGGTTCTGATGCACGGGGCGGTCTACATCCTGGCGGTCTTCGTGCCCTTCTTGACCCTGTGGGTCGTGCTGGAGAAGTTCCGCGACGGCTCCTGGGCATTGGCCGTTCGCTGGGGTGCGATGGCAATCTTGTCGCTCTTGTTGTCGGCCGTGGTGGCATTCCCTCGCCTGGAATTCATCCTGGGCCATCCTCGGACGATCCAGCGGGTCCAGCAGGTGGCGGCCGCCGCCGTGCCTTCGATGACGCTGAGCCCCTCGCAGGCCGCTCAGTTCCGCTCGACCCGCGACTTCCTCAATCCGCCCGACGACGAGCTCGACCGCGTGCTGGCCCTGCCCCCGGTCTATTCTGCGGAATCGGAGAACGGGCGGTGGCGGAAGCTGGACATCGAGCTCCGAACGACGTCGGACTGGACGGACGTGCAATTCTCCGGCGTGTCGTATGTGCTGGCGATCGACCCTCCCGAGGGCGACGAGAAGACCGAGGAGTATCTCGACCGCGCACGGCTGAGCACCGAGGGAATAGCGATCCAGAACCCGGTTCCAGCAATGCCTGCCGCGGCGGCGCCGGCCGCTGAGGTTGAGGCGGCGTCGCTGGAGCCGTTGCTCGCGGCGACGCGACGCGCCGCCCTGTACGTGCGGCGCCCCCGCTGGGGCGGCCTGCACCTCCGCATCCTTCGCGGCGACCGCGGCGCGACCGACCTGGTGATCCGCTGCGGGGACCGCCTCCGTCTGAAGGTCCATCACGATGCCAGGACGGGCAAGCCGTCGAACCCGCTGGACGCGACCGTCTCCCGCGACAGCTTGCTCCGCGGCGGCATCCTGTACGGAAAATGGTGCCAACTGTAGGTCACGTTGCAGACGACGTCCGACTGGGCCACCGCCGAGCTGGTGGACCTGCCCTACCTGTTCCGGGTCGAGGACCCGGTCCGCGAGTCCGGCAACCCGCTGCCTTGCCGGCTCCGGCCGCTCTTGGCCCGCGACCCCGCGCCCGGCGAGCAAGCGGTCTCGGTCCGGGCGATTCTATGTTTCCCGTACCCCAGGGCCGACGACGTGGTGCTCTTGGTCCGCCAGGGCGTGGAGGGCAGGACGCGGTTGTACTTCCGGACATCCCGGGGCACAACCTTTCCCGCCGTCCGAACCAGTCGTCACGGCTCCGAGGAACAGACACGTTTGGAATACGTGCTGCCGCGGGAGATCATCGAGGAACGGCTCGATCCCCTGACCGTCCCCCGGCAATGGCAGCTCGACCAACTTGGCATGTGGTACGGGTGGCACGAGTACGGTTGCTACATGACGTGGGCGGGCATGGCGGCGGCCCTGGCGGGGATCGTGGTGGTCCTGCGCCGTCGCTGGCCCCTGGCGGCGGCGGGCGGGGCGATGGCCCTGGCGGCGGCGGGGTCGGCCCTGCCGCTGAACCTATGGGCGACCGTCCAGAGGCTGCCTCTCTACGGCTCGTTGCAGTGCTCCGCCCGGCTGTTGGCCGCCGCCGTCTTCGTCCTGGCCGCGTGCGCGGGCTTCGGACTGGATTGGATGGGGCAATGGGTGGGGCGCCTTCGCGGCCCCCGTTGGCGCGGCCTCTTTGAATACGGCCTGGTGTTGGCCGTCTACCTGGAGTTGGCGGTGCTGGCCGGCAGCCTGTTCTCCGACATCTTCGTTTGCCCTCCGCGGGCCGTGGCAGAGCACGAATCATTTGCCCAGCGCTACGCCGAAGAGGGCGTCCGCTACGCCGCCATGTACAGCGCCCACTGCCCCTATGTCGAGAGCAACTCGGGCGTGTTGCGGCACTACGAGAACCTCGCCGTCCCCCGCGGAAACATCCGCCTGGAGGGCGACCCCGCCTATCGCGGCGAAACGTACCTGGACGGCGGATACGGCACCGCGAAGCTCACGGCCTGGTCGATGGCCCGGGTGACGGTCGCCCTGGCGGTCGAGGCGTCCGACCGCCTCGTGCTGAACCAGAATTACGATCCCGGCTGGAAGGCCCTTTGCCGCAGCAAGGACGGCACGGTCTATCGACTCCGAGCCCAGCGGAGCAGCGACGGACTGGTATCGCTCCCGGTCGAGCCCGGAAATATCGAAGTGCAGTTCTACTATCTGCCGGACAGCCTCATCTCCGGGGCGATCGTCTCGGCCCTGGCGTTGCTGGGCAGCGCCGGACTACTGGTGGCGACCGCGCCGAGCCCGAAGCTCCGCAGACGGTTGTGGTAGCCGCGGAGCACAGCCGCAACTTCAACTCCAGGCAGATGCTCTTCACACCAGGCTCTTGAGGCCCTTCAGAGCAACGAGCTTCACCACGTTCTTGGCCGGCTTGGCCTTGAAGACCATCGGCTCCTTGGTGAACGGGTTGACGCCCGTGTGCTCTGCGACCGCGGGTTTGCGGGCTACCTTGATCTGCAGGAGGTCCGGGATGGCGATGACCCCGGGGCCTTCGCTGCCCAGATTCTTGCCGATCAGCTTGCCAAGCTCATCGAAAAGGCCGGCAACCTGCTGCTTTGTAAGCCCTGTGGCTTCGGCCAGTGCCATCAGGATTTCGGTCTTGGTCATGGGCTTTTTCGTTTCCACGCTGGCTCCTTTCTGAGGTGGGTGCGGCCGGCTTCCGTCCGCCGGGACGGAACCCCTCCCGTATCTTGTCGCAGAGAAAGATACCACGAAGCCCGGTGGCGAGACAAGGGGGCAGCCAGTTTCCTTGGAGCTGAAGTCCTGAAAAAATGCGAGTTCAAGCGGCCCTCTCCCTCCTAGAGGGGGATTGGGGATTGAGGATTAGGGATTAGAATGCCGGGAACCACGCCAGTCCAATGCCTAATCCCCAATCCCCAATCCCTATCGCCACTGCCTCCCGCGACAGCCGTTGGCACCAACTGGCCAACCAGGTTTTGGAAGGTCAAAGGCTTTCCAGCGACGAGGGACTGGCTGTTCTCCGCTCGAACGATCGGGAATTGTTGGACCTCCTGGCCGCCGCCTATCGCGTCCGCCATCGCTGGTTCGGCAACCGGGTCCACCTGAACTTCCTCATCAATGCCAAGTGCGGGGCCTGTGGCGAGGACTGCGGCTACTGCTCCCAATCGAAGGTCTCGTCGGCCCGGATCACCCCTTACGGCCTCGCCGGGCCCGACCAAATCTTCGACGGCGCCCGGATAGCTGCCCTACGGCAGGCCAAGACCTACTGCATCGTCACCTCCGGCCGGCAGCCGGGCCGCCGGGAGTTGGACGTGCTCGTGGAGGTTGTACCCCGCATCAAGGCCGCCTTCCCCTTGAAGGTCTGCGTATCGCCGGGCCTCCTCGGCGCGGAAGATGCCGCACGCTTGAAAGCGGCCGGCGTGGATCGGGTCAACCACAACCTCAACACCAGCCGCCGCTTCTATCCCAGCATCTGCACCACCCACGGCTACCAGGACCGGCTCGACACGCTTCGGGCCGTCCGGCTCTCCGGCATGGAGATCTGCTCCGGCGGCATCATCGGCATGGGGGAAGAGGACTCCGACGTGGTCGATCTGGCCCTCGAATTGGGCCAACTGGCGGCCGAGGCCGTCCCGATCAACTTCCTCCAGCCGATCCCGGGCACGCCGCTGGCGGAGACGTGGCGACTGGATCCGCGGTACTGTCTGAAGGTCCTTTGCCTGTTCCGGCTGGCCAATCCCCGTTGCGAGTTGCGGATGGCCGCCGGCCGCGAGGTGCACCTGCGGGACCTTCAGCCCCTGGGGCTCTATCCGGCGAATTCGATGTTCGCAGGCGATTACCTCACGACCAAGGGTCAGTCCCCGGAGGCCGACTACCGCATGATCGAATCGCTGGGCTTCGAGATCGTGGTCGAGGGGTAGTGGATCATTCGGTGTTTTCGTGGCCGTCCCCCGATCGATGATGCGCTCGCGCTGGGCCCTATTCTTTCGGCTGCCAGAAGAGTCGGATCAGCGTCGCTCCCAGGAGGCCACTGATGCCGACTGCAAAGACTGCTCCCATGGCCATCGCCCCGATACCAGAGTCACCCGCAGTCATCAGGGGGTACGCGGCAGCAAGGAACGTCCCTCCGGCCGACCCGGCGATCAAGGCAACCAGGGCAAAAGAGCGGCCGAAGGCAAGAATCTTCTCCCCAAGCGAAAGGGCAATGCCCTTCGCTTTCTTGCGATTGACGATGCCCATCGTGCGCAGGAAAGCCGGAAACGAGAGGAGCAGCATGGCGACCCCTGCTCCCAGGTCCCATTTGAACACGGCTAAGACGACTGACACCAGGGTCGTGAACAAGAGCAGTGAAGCCAGGCTGAAGGTGCGTTGTGATATCGGCTCTTGGGGCGATGTTTTCGAGTCGCCGACGTACTCGGAGGATTCGGGACCAGTCACGGTGTCAGCTCCACATGGCGCACGCCGCAAGCCAGCAGGTCGGCCTTGATAAAGGCCTCGCAGGTCTGGGTTGCCGGTTGATCCTGTCGATACTGGCGGAAGGGCCCGGACCGGAGGATTTCGGCGAGTCTGCCGTGCCCACCGGGACGGTATACGTTGCACTCGGCAGCGTCCAACGGTGCCCGAATACAGGGAGATACCTGGCCGGTCAGGGCGTCGACGTAAACGGTTGCTCCGCGTTTGGCGCGGCAGCCGACGTGGGCCTCGATGCCATCGACGTCGACCAGCGGCATCCTGACTGCCGAGTCGAGGATCTCGAAGCGGCGGCAGTACTCTTCGCGCTCGTGGCTGTCGAGCATCATCCGCCGGCAGTCCGTGGCGCCGTCCGCCCCCTGGGGAGCTATGAAGAGGGAGTAATAGCCCAGGCGGCATCCGAAGCCGGCCATCTGATCGACGAATTGCGGATCGAGCACGGCCTGGCAGTTCTGCTGGAAGACCGTGCTGATGTAGCCGAACAGGAGTCCTTGGTCCCGCATCCGCTTGAAGGCGTCGGCAACCTTGTGATAGACGCCCGTGCCGCGCCGCCAATCGTTGATCGCTTCCGGTCCATCGAGGCTCAGGACCGGGATGAGGTTGGGCACCTTGCGGAGCCGCCGAATATCGCCGGGAGAGATCGTCGTGCCGTTGGAGTAGACGGAAAAGAAGACTTGGGGATGCCGGCGGACGACCTCGAACAGGCACTGCCGGCTCTCGTTGTCGTAGAATGGCTCTCCCTTGCCCACCAGCAGCACGTGGTAGACGTTTAGCCGCTTGAGCTGCCCGACAACGTCGTTTAGCCGGGCAGGGCTTGCGCCGGGCTGGTCGAGCTGCCCTGCGGCATAACACCCAAGGCAAGCCAGGTTGCACCGACCGAACGGGGCGACCATCGCGTCAATGGGTCTGACTTCGCAGCGATTGCCCTGCCGCATGCCGAGGAACTCGGCCTCGCGCACAGCGGCGCTCAGGATGCCCGAATGAATCCAGGTCTTCAACAAACCCGCCCTGACGCGAGAATCCAGCTCTTCGAGGCCCTGGAGGAATCCCGGCAGCTTGGCTCGGATGGCCGGACGATCCATGATGCCGCAGAGAAACTCGTGCTCTATGTCTCCGCAGACTGAAGCTGCCTGGCGGGGACTTTCACACGCACAGGATTCAACCAGCGCGCGATAGTCCACCGTCCGCTTGCGATAGCGGGCAATTACGGCCATGGCAAGCAGTCCGAGAACGCGATCGACAAATCGGGTTCGGCAAACCTTTGCGAAACCTCTGCGCGCCCAGGGATGCCGGGTCAGAAAGCGGACAAGCCCGCACGACGAGCAGTCCGATCCGCCGCGATCCGGCGTCGATGGACGCTCTTCGGTCATGGCGATTGCTCCTCGTTGTCCGTCGGCGAGGCTTTCCGATGGTCTTGCTCCGTCGGATCGAGTCCAACAGGTGGCAACCTTCGCCGCGAAGTGCCCTCGCTGGGCGAATTGCCCAGGGCCGCCAAGGCCGCACGGTATCCGCAGTAGCATGCAAACGATACGCCCAGCCCGGCTCCGACGACAAGCACAAACATACTGCCGTTGGTCAAGATCATCAAGACACACACGGCGATTCCAACCGGGATGAGAACTCCCACAACACAAAAGATTCCCAAGATTACCGCGCCGATTTTTTCCATTATTCCCTCCCGCTGGTCGCGCCGTCCAGCTTCGCGTGATCGGTCATGATCTGGTCCCAAGCAGACGCCAGATTCGTATCCGGGTGGAACTCTGCCCACGCAAACCAATAGCAAGCAACCTGAAGGCCGCGTTGCCGATCCGCCTGGTCCTCCGGTTGCCCTTGGGATACTGCCACGGGCTGGCCTCCGGTTGAGCACGTCCCCACCACCCGTTCTTTGCGGGGCAAGCGATCGTCGTCGTGCGTCGGGCGTTGCAGCAGGAAAGGCTTGGAGGGGAAGTAGCTCATTACCGGGCAGGTGTCGTTAGGAGCGCAGCAGTCGTGATCGCTACGAGACGGCTTGAGGATGACCCCCACAGGATACCGCTGCCGCCAATCCTCCAGTCGACCGCGCCAAAGTGGAATCCGCTCCAACTGGGTACCGGCCATGGGGCCGTCGGTTGCTACGCCTGTGAACTGCTGCCAACTCGATCCCGTTTCAAGATCCCGCATCACGAGGTTATTCCGGGCGAGCCTGGCCGGTGCAAAGTGAAGGCCCTGGTTGCCGGACCCGGCTCGGTAGGCCAACGCCGCTTCGGTCATCGTGCAGTGGGTTATCACGACTGCTTCCCCGCCGATACAATCATTGACTACAAGATGCCAGTCTATCCGTTTAACCGGGATCGCCCGGGCCTCGCCGTTGAGTTCCAGGCCCAGGACCTCGGCGTCGGGCGGGTACTCGTCCGCTTGCGCGATAGAAATATACCCGGGCGAGTCGAGTGCGGCATACTCCGCGGGAATCATCACCCGGCTGCCCCCCAGCCGGAAGAAAAGCTGGAGCATGGCGACGCGGTACGGCAGCCAGAGATACAGCAACCCAGCGACGGCAAGCCCGCTCAGGGCAATCACGAGTGCTTTCTTCTTCCTCGACCAACGCCGCCGCATGCTACCCTCCGCGGGTCACGAGGATTCTATCGCTCTGCTTGCTCCGTGCCGAACCCCGCCCTGGCGAGCATTGCCGCAAGCTCGGGGAGGAGTGCCTCGCGGAAAACCCACAGGACCGCACCGACGCCGAGGACGTACAGCAATTCGGTAAACTCCTCCCAGGCGCCGAACCAGACGAGGTTGTCGCAGAAAGCGTGGAAGAGCACCAGGCGGAGGAAGCTGAACCCCAGGGCCCCCGTCCCGGCCGCGAAGAAGACCTTCGACCATAGTACGGCATCGCGCTTTCCGAATTGCAACACCGCCACCGAGACCAGCAAAAGAACCATGGCAAGCGCCGGGAGATAGCGGACCTCGAACACCTGGTCTACGACGGGGTGCGAATAGTTGTAGAAACGGCCGAAGATCGTCGTGTTGTAAGAGGCAGGCACCAACTCCACGCAGAGGGGCGCCGCCGCGAGGATCATCAGGACCGGAATGAAGAACAGAAAAACCCGCTGCAATCCGCAAGGCACGTCGGCATGCTTGGTGCAGCGGCGGCACAGGCCCAAGGCGGCACATCGTGCATCCGGGTCGCTGAGCTTGATCAATCTCCGATCCATGCCTTCGAGGATCGCGTAGATTGTCAGGCCGAAACAAAGGATCATCCCGTAGTCGTGCAGGTACTCGAAGGCCGTGGATCGATCGGCGTAGACGATATAGTTCGCCGCGCAGAAGTTCTCGCCGACGAAGAAGCAGACCAGGGCCCAGCGAAGGGCCGCCAGGTCCGGCGACTTCTGCCGCCATAAGATCACGATCAATAGTAGCGCCACAACGGTGTACAGCGGCTTGACGATAAGCCCGCTCACCACGGCCGCCCATTGTTCCAGGGGCGGCGATTCACGCATCGGCAAGGTGCGAACTTCGCCCGACTTCGCACGAAGACGGCAGAGGCTCGGCGTACAGGGCTTCTCGGCGCTTGCCACCCAGTCTTGCATGCCGCCCTGGACGTTCGTTGCGTCGAGCACGCCTGCGGAGCGAAGTTGCCGCGTCGCCAGCGAGCTGAGGATGCCGCTCTGGCAGATCAGCAGCAGCCGCCTGCCGTGCAGCTCGGCCGGCATCCCTTCGGCCGATGTCAGGGCTGTAATCCCGGCATAGGGCCAGTTGCAAGCAGCCTCGACATGGCCCTCCGCATACTCCTCCGGGGTTCGCACGTCGACCAGCACTGCGGACGTCCCGGGCGCGTCGAGGACCTCCCTGGCCGTTTCCGGACTGACGGCCGGCACTCGTGCCACCACGGCCCAGTAGAGGATGACCGGCGGGAGCCCTCCCAAGACCGCCAACAGAACCGTAACCAGCCGGACAGGGTGTTTGGGGATGTTCATGGGGCTTCGGGCCTCCGTAAGATTCGGGCCGGCGATTGGATCAAGGTCGCGCCGGCCGGCACATCGCGATCGGCGACCGAACAGGCGGCCACAACGGCTCTTTCACCGATCTCGACCCCGCAGCCGATGATGGCGAACCCGCCGACAAATGCCCCGCGGCGAATGAGCACTTTGCCGGCTCGGAACTGGTCGATGCGGAACTCGTGGGTGAAGATTTTCGCGCCCAGGCCGAAGAACACGCCGTCTTCGATGGTGATCAGCTCGGGAAACGTGGGGTCCACCCAAACGCCCGGCGAAAAGTAGACCTGGCGGCCCACGCGAGCCCCCAGGCGCCGCAGCATCCACACCTTCAGCCCGTTGACAGGGACTCGAAATGCCAGCCCCAACAACAGTGCTTTGGCATAGAACCGGAGTGCCCGCCAGGTGGAGCCTTCACAATAACAAAAGCCTGTCGGCTCGGCGGGGTGGCACGTGGGGTGGATGAACAAGCGGTCGCCGGTCCGGCCCTGGCGGAACTCCCGCAGCCGGCGGTAGGCCTGTTGGAGGTCCGGCGTCTGTTCAGGGAGACTGCTTGCAGCCATGGCAGAGGTATTGTAACAGTTTGGGCAAAGGCCCGGGATCGTAGTCTCGCAGGACCGTCTGCGCAGCCTCCCACGACAACGGCTGCCCGGTCCCTCCACCGTAGAATCTCCGCGCCTCGTACGCAAGACAGGCCGACGAGGGACGCCGAAGCAGGCGCTGCATCCGCTTGTGGATTGCCCGCACGCCCAACTCGTGGACGTTTCCGAAGGAAAGAGGTGCAAAGTCGCAGGGGAAGGCCTCGCCGCGGGCCGTGACATACAGGAACGAGAAGCCGGCCTGGCAGCCGAGGCACTCCGGGCTTTCCAGCCACGACATGCTGGAGACCTTGGGCATAGCCGCATCCCGGGCGGAGCGAAGCTGCACGGCGGCCAGTCTCTGACGGAGGGCCTCGACGTCCCCGTTAGCCCGGCCGCCGCGGACCGGCACTTCTTCGAGCAACATCACTTCGTGCGTGCCCAGTTCTTCGCAGAACGCGACGAACTGCTGCAAGCGATCCTGCTGCAACAAGGAGGGGCCGACGACAGCCTGGGCCGCCGTATAGAGTCCCGCCTCGCGGCATGCACGAATGGCATCCGCAGCCCGCTCCAGCGCGCCCGCCTGGCCGCGAACCCGGTCATGCTCGTCGGCGAGGAAATGGTCGACGCTCACAAAGGCGGCGGCCAGCCCGGCCTGGCGAAGCCGTCGTGCCTTGGGCAGATCGAGGCCGTAACCCGAAGTGAACAGGACGGGCGACAACTGGCGTCCAAAGGCCTCGACGACGGCCGGCAGATCGTCCCGCACGAGCGGCTCGCCGCCGGTCAGGGCCACTCGGCACGTCCCGGCGGCTCTCAACTGCTCGGCCAGTCGCGCCAGGGTCGCCAGCGGCGGGTCTTCGCCGCCCCGGGCGAGGTTCGAGCAGCGGCCGCAGCGATAAGGGCAACGATCAGTGACCGAAACGTGGGCGACCAGCGGCACCCACTCCCCTTGCCCCATTCGCCGCACACCTTGGAGATAACGGGCGTAGGCCGCGCTGCCGACGGGCGGAGAGTAGACGTTCATCTCCGCCACACCGCGATGCCACGTCGGCCGGGTACTGAGCAGATACCGCAGCATCCCAAGCGATTGCCGCGGCCGGAATCTCCAGGCCTCGCGGTACGCCAGGGTGCGGAGCACCACCTTGAGCCGGTCGATCCACAGGCTCATAGATCCATCCCCAACGC
>JBEKCP010000092.1:0-12657 GCA_050014815.1 Thermoguttaceae bacterium
CTTTTGAAGGAGGCACGTTATGAAGACGATCCGCAACCTCTTGGCGGCAGGGTGTGTCTTGGCAGTCGGCACGGCGCTTTGGGCCCAGGCGCTGCCCGCCGAGCGCGCACGGCGCCAGCAGCAGGTCCAGCAGCAGGTCCGGACGATGGCGCGGCAGTTGGTCGGCGGGGTGCTCGACATCCAGCTCCAGCAACTCAGGGAGAACGGCCTGACCTCGCACCCCTGGTACGGCGAGATCAAGGGCATGAAGGAGCACCTCGACGAGATGATCGAGACCCAGATGCCACAGGTAATCGCCATGCTCGCGAAGATCGATGCGACGCCAGGCGTCGACCAGGCGAAGGTCTTCCAGGAGGCGAGCGAGAAGAGCCGCCAGATCGTCGTCCGGCTGCTGATCGAGCGCCAGGTATTGCTCCGGCGGCTCAAGATTGCCGAGATAGCGGCCCAGGCGCAGCAGCTCATCGAGCTCCAGACGAAGGTGCTCGGCACGACGCAGACGCTCCCCGAGCAGCCCGCCGCCCGCCGCCAGGCCCTCAACGTCGCGGCGGTCGAAGACCAGCGCGACATAAGGGCGGCCTACGGCCAGTTCAAGATCGTGTTGGCCGACGTGAGCCATTGGACCGGATCGCTCGGGCAGGAGGCCGCGGCGGGGCTGCGATTGCTGGGCCAACATCGCGTGGACGAGGAGCTTGGCAAGGCCGAGTCGCACCTGACCACCGCCGCCTTTGCCGAGGCCGCCACGAGCCAGAAGGTGGTGATCCGCGGCCTCCAGGCCCTGCTGGAGGAGATCCGCCGCGCCGAGAAGCTTGCCCGGGCCGACGCCGCGGAACTGGGCAACAAGATCCGCGACCTCATCGAGAAACAGCAGGAGGCTCGCAAGGACACCGCCGAGAGCAAGCTCGATAAGCCGGAAGAAGTCGATAAGCTCGTCGCCAAGGAGACGGAGGTCCGCAAGGAGATCGCCAATCTGGAGGAGGCCGCCGGAGAGAGGCCCGATCTGGGCGCGAAGCTCGATGAGGCGAAGAAGTCGGCCGAGGAGGCTGCCGCCGATTTGTTCGACCAGAAGAAGCCCGAGGCCGTGGCAAGACAGGACGACGTTCTGAAGGCCCTCGGGGAAGCGGCCAAGGAAGCCGATCGGCCGGACCGCAAGCAGGCGACCAAAACGGCCGAGCAGGCCATCGAGAAGGCCCGGGCCGAGACGGCGGCCACCCTGGCCGACGCCAGGCGAGAGCAGTTGACCGACAAGATCGAGCAGCTTGCCCGCGACGCCGCCAAACTGGATCAGGCCGCGGAGGCAGAGCGCCAGATTGCCGCCGATGCCAACCAGGGCGCCAAGGAGCAGGGCCTGAGCGCGGAACAGGCCAAGCAACTCGGGCAGGAGCAGAAAGACGTCTCCGAGAACGTCAAGAGCGTGGCCGAGGACATGAAGAGCGCCGCGCCCGAGGCGGCCCAGACGGCCCAAGAGGCCCGGCAGCCGATGGGCGAGGCCCAGAAGCAGCTTGATGCAGCCCAACAGCAGCCCGACGAGGCCTCCAAGAACCCCGCGGCCAAGGCCGGCGAGGAGGCCAACAAAGCGGCCGACCAGCTCGCGAAGGCCGCCGACCAGGCCCGCAGCGAACTCGGCAAGACGGCCCAACAGCTTGCCCAGACCGGCCAAAAACAGCTAGACCAGGTTGAGCAGGCCCGGCAGAACGTCGAGCAGGCACTCGCCCAGGCCGTCGAGAACAGCTCGACGCCCGACCGCCTCCAGCAGTTGCTCCAGGCTCAAGAGAAGGTGCAGGAGGCCGAGGGGCAGCTTGGCGCGGCCATTGACCAGCTCAAGGCGGAGTCGCAACAGCAACTTGCCCAGGAAGGCGAACGCGCCGGGGAGCTTGCCCAGCAGACCGCGCCCCTCGACCCCGGCGCCACCGCGGCACTGCAGAGCGCGGAGAACCAGGGTCAACAGGGCTCGCAGAGCCAGCAGGCATCCGGCCTCCAGGCCGCCCAGGCAGGCGTGGTCCAGGCATTGGGCGATGCGGCCGGCAGCCTGGCCGAGAAGGGCCGGGAGATCGCCGGCGCCATGGCCCAAGGCGCGGCCATGGCCCAGGCCGCCGAGCCGGGCCAGGGGCAAGGTATGGCCCAGGCCGGCGAGCCGGGCCAGGAACAAGGTCCGTCCACGCAGTCCAAGCCCGGTCCGGCCGGCGGGATGCCCAACGCCGGCGGGGTCTCGAACCCCGGTGGGGCGCAGGGTCGCAATCAGGCCCCGCCGGAGCAGCCGCTGGTCAGCACCACGGCCACGCCGGCGGCCGGCAGCGCCAGTGCCGACTCGGCGGAGGATTCGAAGGCCGGCGGCCGGGACCTGCTCGATCAACCCTGGTTCGCCAAATTGCCCCCGGAACTCCGCGCCGCCATCCGCAACAACGCCCAGCGAAAGCCGCCGCGCGGCTATGAAGAGCGGCTCCAACAATACTTCGAGAACCTGGATTAAGGGGGACTGTCCCCTTCGGGAAACCCATCAACCGATCGACCAATAAGCGAGACCCATGCATGACTACCGAGAACCTGAATGTTTCCGCGGATGACCTGGCGGCCGTCCAGCGGTGCAAGGCGGCGTACGAGGGGATGCGGAAGGACCTGGCCGAGGTGATCGTCGGCCAGAGCGACGTGATCGAGCAGGTGCTCGTGGCGATCTTCGCCCGCGGCCATGCCTTGCTGGAGGGCGTGCCGGGCCTGGCCAAGACGCTCCTGGTCAGCTCGCTGGCCGAAGCGACCCACCTGACCTTCAAACGGATCCAGTTCACCCCCGACCTGATGCCCAGCGACATTACGGGCACGCAAATCATCCAGGAGGACCCGGAGACGCGACTGAGGCACTACAAGTTCCTGCCGGGGCCGCTCTTCGCCAACATGATCCTGGCCGACGAGATCAACCGGACGCCGCCGAAGACGCAGGCCGCCATGCTCGAAGCGATGCAGGAGCGGCAGGTCAGCTCGGGCGGCGAGAACCTCCGGCTGCCCGATCCGTTCTTCGTCCTGGCCACGCAGAACCCGCTGGAGCAGGAGGGCACGTACCCGCTGCCGGAAGCGCAATTGGACCGATTCCTCCTGTACATCAAGGTGAACTACCCCAGCCCTCTAGAGGAATGGGAGATCGCCCGGCGTGTGACGGGGGGCAAGCTGGGCCACATCAAGCCGTCCCTGAGCGGAGAAGACATCCTGCGGATGCAGCAGTTGGTGCTCCGCGTGCCGGTGAGCGACCAGGTCCTGGGATACGCCTGGGCGCTGGTTCGGGCGACCCGTCCCGGCTCGGCCGAGGCCCCGGAATTCATCAACAAGTGGGTCGCCTGGGGCGCGGGGCCCCGCGGCGTGCTGACGCTGGTGACCTGCGCGAAGGCGCGGGCGATCCTTCACGGCCGGCACCACGCCACGGTGGGCGACATCCAGTGGCTCGTGAAGCCCGCCTTGCGGCACCGCGTCGCCGGCAACTATGCGGCCCAGGCCAACAGCCTCGCGAGCGACCGGTTGATCGACATGCTCCTCGAGGCCGTGCCCGCCGACCGGAAGTACGAGCGCCCCGCCGCGTGACGGGCCGTTTCAAATTGAGAATTGCAAATTGCAAATTGCAAATTTGAAATCTCAAATCTGAAATATCAAACCTCAAATCTGAAATCTCAAGTTGTGGAGAAGAGGCGTTTACTCGTGAACACTGGCAAAGCCCGCTAACCCTAATTTGCAATTTGCAATGGTCAATTTGCAATTTGCAATACTTCCCATGCCTAGAACCATCCTTTCCCGCTACCTGAACCCCGACGTGCTCAACCGGCTGGCCGGCCGGCGGATCGATCCGCGCGGACTGGTGCTGGGCAACCTGGCCGGCAGCCACAAGTCGCCCCTGGCGGGGTTCGCCGTCGAGTTCACCGGCCACCGGGAGTACGTCTGGGGCGACGACCCCAAGCACATCGACTGGCGGATCTACTACACGCGCGACCGCCTCTTCGTCAAACAATACGAGATGGAGACCAACCTGGTCTGCCATTTCATCCTCGACCAGAGCGCCTCGATGCGCTACGGCGAGGGCCCGCAGCAGAAACTCGCTTACGCGGCCCAGATGATCGCCGCGCTGGGCTACGCGGTGATCCACCAGGGCGACAAGGCCTCGCTGGCCACGTTCGACGAGGAGGTCCGCGGCGTCGTTCCGCCGAGCAACTCCATGGCCCAGATCATCCGCATGGCCGAGGTCCTGGACGGCGCCGAGCCGATCCGCAAGACGCGGATGGCCGAGTGCCTGATCGAGCTGGTGGGCCGCACCCGGCGCCGCGAGATCGTGATGATCATGAGCGACTTCTTCACGGACGACCTGGCCTCGCTGGAGGCCGCCTTGCAGCAGATGCGCTACCGCCGGCACGAGGTCGTCCTGTTCCAGGTCATGCACCACGACGAGCTTTCCTTCGAGTTCGACCAGATGACCAAGTTCGTCGGCCTGGAAATCCCCGACGAATTGCTGGCGCAGCCCGACCGGATCCGCCGCGGGTACCTGCGGGCGATGGAGGCATTCAACCGGCGCCTCGAAACGATCTGCCAGCACAACCGGATCGAACGCGTTCTGGCCGACACCGGCCGCAACCTGGGCGAGGTCCTCGTCGATTACCTCAACCAACGGAGCCGGCTGCACCGGGGTCGGTAGGCGCATGTTCCGACTGAGCCACCCCTGGCGGCCCGCGATGTTCCTGGCCCTGGCTGCATGCACCCTGGCCGCGGTGGCCGGGCCGGCGGGCCACGGTAAGCAGGCGGGAAGGAAACCATTCTCCCGCCTGTCGGCGGGGCCTGTCGAGCCTTGGAGCCTGGATCGCCCGGCGCGGCCGTTCGCCGACGTCTGTTTCGAGGACCGGAGCACGGCGGCCGGCCTCTCGGAAGCGGAAGCCGGAGAGTGGCTGGAAAAGGTCGATGGCCGCCCCTTGGAACTCTCGCGCCCGCGGGACAGGAGTGCATTGCTGCGGTTCCGCGGGCTGGCCAAGCTCCGGCAATGGGCGCCGGACGCCGCGCTGCGGCTGTCCTTCACCGGCCCCTTGCGAATTCACTTCTGGAAAGGGCCCGAGGGGATCGCCCTCTACTACTATCCCAATCCGCCGCAATGGGCGGCATACCGCACGACGTTGCAGCCGGGCCAGTCGCCGCCTGCCTCGCAGCCAGCGGGGGCGCCTCCCATGCTGCTGGTGGCCACCGACGATCACCGGTCCCTTCGCCTGGTGGACGACACCTGCGAAGTCCGCTGCCAGAACGGCGATATCGTCCTCACCAAGGGGGACGTTCGGCTCCTGACCGCGCCATTGGGAGGCGAGCCGACGGCCGTCTACCTCGAGTCGGCCGGCGGCGCGGCGATCCGCGATCTGGCCGTGTGCCGCAGCGGGCCCGCCCCCGACGACCCGCTGCTGCCGCACCCGACGGTGCCGGGCAAGGAGTCGGCGGCCGCGTTGCCTTGGCGAGAGCACTTGTCCAGCGGGTCGCGTTTCTCGCGGCTGGCCGACGGCAGCGTGGAGCTGTCGGCGGCGGCCGCCGCGCCCGCCTGGGTCACGCTGCCGGCGCCTCGGCCCGGTTTGTACGAGGCGGTACTGGAGATCGACGCAGCCTCGCCCGGCAGCGGCGTCTTCCTCTCCGGCAGCGAAGAGGCCCGCTTCCAGGGAGTCGAGTTCGTCCGGCACCAGGGCAACGGGTGGACGACCCTGATTGCCAGTTCTTTCACCCCCTCCGGCGCGGTGCGCGCCGCGGCGGGGCCCGATCACGAGCAGAAACTAACCGCCTATGCCGGCGGCCGCCAATGGCTCCGGCTGGTCTGGGCGGCCGGGTGCGTGAAGTGCTCCACCAGCGGCGACGGGATCCATTGGGGACAGGCCGCCTTTCTCCCGTTGCAGAAGCCCGAGACGTGGCAGTACGTGGGCCTCTATGTGGATGCCCCCCGACAGGACCCACGGCCCGGCGACAAGACCGCCGCGGCAATCCGCATTCGCTCGGTCCAGTTCCGGCAGCTTGACGGGATCACCGGGCTCGTTGCCAACTCGCTCCAGCAGGAAGCTTTTGCGCGAATTGCAAAGGCCCGGGAGAAGGCGGACAAGCCGGACCTGGCTGCGTGGGGGCCGTGGGTCGAGGCCAACCGGCCCCCCCGTGCCGAGCCGGCCCGCTGGCGGATCGCCTGCGCCGTCGCGGTCCTGGGGTGCGGTCCGCCGCCCTGGCCGCCGGACGCAACCCGTGCCGCCCTGGCAGACCTGCTCCAGGACGGACTGCGGCAGGCGGGGTCGGTGGAGGCCCGGATCGCGCTCCTCCAAGACGCCGCGCTGGTGTGGGGCGTTCGCCCCACCGACGACGCCGATCGCTACCTCGCCGCCTGGGAACAAGTCCTGCGGTCGCTCGTGGTCGATGCGGACGACGCCGGTTTTGACCTGGCTCGCCGGTCCTTCATGGCAACGTCGCTGTGGCCGCGCGAACCCCGCGTCGAGTGCATCCCCTGGCAGGTAGCCCGCGACCGGCTGCTGGTCCTCCTCGGGCGGCAACAGTGGGACAGCATGCACCGGTGGTGCGGGCAGTTGGTCTTTTGGCGCCGCACACTCGTTGGAAAACCCGTCTGGCCGCCGGAGCAAGCGCCGCTCCGGCAACTGGTCGAGTGGGCCCTTGAAGAACTGGGGCTGGCCCGGAGCGGTCCGGACGGCCAGAAAACGGTGGCCACCGAAATGAGTTGGGAGCGGTCGCTGGTGCTGCCGGTCAATCGCGAGGCATGCGGCTTCCTTTCAGACCTGCAAGCGGCCGCCGACGATCGGCTCTTCCAGGACGTGGCCCACGGGCTGGCAACGGCCTCGCTGCCGGGGGGCGGCGGGCTTGTGCCCGACGGGGAAGACCCGCTCTTGTTCACCTCGTTGCCCACCGCCGTCGAATTGCTCGTGGACCGATACCCGCAGATCCGCGGGGCCATCAACGATCGTTTCGCGCCGGCCGATCAACTTCGCGTCACTCAGGCGATCGCCGAGGGCGATGCGGCGGCCGTTGAGCGCGTGACGGTGCATTACTGCGGCACGCCGGCCGCGGCCTCCGCCCACGCATGGCTCGGCGATCGGTTCCTTTCCGGCGGGGCGTTCGTCTCCGCCCTGGACCACTACCGCCGGGCGCAATCCGCCGCACCGCCGGGCGGCCGCCTCGGCCTGGCGGCCCGGGTCCGACTGGCCGCCGCCATGCTGGGGCGCGACGAGGGCGAGCCCGTCCGGGGGCCGGTGGTCCTCGGCGGACAGGAGATCGCCGCCGAGCAGTTCGAGAACTGGGTGCGGGAGATGCTTGCCCGCGAGCGCCCCCGCGGCGCCGCCGCCAACGGCCCCCAGCGTCCCCTCACGCTCTTGCCCGCCGGGCTGGAGCCGAAGCGGCTGATGGCCTTTGACGGCGACCTGGGCCAGGAGGGCGGGCCGCCGCCCTTCTCCGCACCGACCGATTGGGTCGCCCGGCAATTGGCAGTCGCTCCGGCGGGCGACGTCCTGCTGGTCTCCAATCGTTTCCAGGTTGCGGCCATCGAGCTGGGCAGTGCCCGGCGCCGGTGGACCTGCTCCCTGGGCGGCGACCAGGGACCCCGGCAAGGCTGGCCGGCGGTGCCGATGCGGCCCGTCGCGGCCGGCCGGCGAGTTTACGCCCGCCTCTTGCCTAAGTCGGGACACCCGCAGATCGCCTGCCTTGACCTTGCAACCGGCACGCGGCTATGGCAGCGCGACTGCCCCGGCGACATCATCTCCGATCCACTGCTGGTGGGCAACCGGGTCTTGGCCCTGGCGGTCGAGAGCCCGCCGGGGCTCCCGCCGGCGCTCGCGTGGGTCGAGTTCGATCGCGACTCCGGCGACGTGATTGCCAGGAAGTTCCTGCTGGAACTGCGGAGCGCCTGGCGGGCACACCAAATGTGCCAGGCGACGGTCGTCGGCCAGCGCGTGGTGGCCGCGGTGGGCGGGCTGCTCTTCTCCTTCGATCCCGACAAGCAGATCCTTTGGCTTCGCACGAGCCTCGTGGTGCCGCCCTCGATCGATTACATGCTCGGCTTCCCCTATCCCGAGCCGCCGCTGGCGGCCGACGGCCGCCTCTACGCGACCCAAAGTGGCCTGCCGACCGTCGAGTGCGTCGACGCCGAGACGGGCCGGGCGTATTGGCGCCGATGCCTGCCGGGGCTCCGCCGCATCGTGGATTTGACTGACGACCGGCTAGTGGTCTCCGCCGGCGATTCGCTCGTGGCGCTGCGGGCCCGGACCGGCGAGATCCTCTGGCGGCGCGAGGTCCCCGGACTGCTGGAAGGCGTCATCAAGCCCGGTCCCGGACTGCTGCTCTGCGGCTCGACGAAATCGTTGGGCGGGGGATTCTCCTGCCCGGCGCTCCTCTGGCTCGATCTGGAGACAGGCCGGACGAAGGCCCAGAACCCGCTCACCGCCCTGCGCGCCAAGCAGCCTGCCCTGGGCCCGATGGTTGCGATGCACAATCGCCTCTGGTGCTTCACGGGCGACCGTGTCAATCCGGGCGATCCCAAGCGGGACATCGTCGAGTTGGCGCCCAAAGGTCCTGCCCAGCCGCCGGACCCCGAGCAGCCCTGATAATGTAGCCGGTACACTCCGTGTGCCGAAGCGCCGCACACGGAGTGTGCGGCCTACATGGTCGGGCAAAGATCATGCGTCCGGTCGCCAATTACGCCCGGAGAAACGTGTGGTTGCGGTGCAGATACAGCCACGGATGGAACACGGATCGAACACGGATCGAAGACCGGGGGGGGCGAGAGCATCCGTGTATCATCCGTGTCGCATCCGTGGCTCGGTCCCTGATGGTCTCCCGCAATCTGGAAGTTGTTCCTCGGCCGCTGCTTACGATGCCGGCGGGGCGAAGGCGCCGCCGGCGTCGAACGCCATCGCACGGGCGGGACCGCGGACCTGGATCGACGGCAATGCGCGGATCTCCTCCAACACCGGCTCGCTCGCCTCCAGCCACTCCAGGTTCAGCGTGTCGCGGATGCGGACCACCCGGGCCCGCTCCGGCTCGATCGCCCCGATCAGGTAGTCCAGCGCCAGGCGGATCGCCTCGCGGTCGGTTTCGGCCACGATCGGGATGGCGCCCATCGCCGGGCTGAAGCCCGTCAGCGAGTTCGCGTAGGTGCTCGTCGGGTCGAACTTGTCGGCCACACGCCGCGTCGTGATGTCGGCCATGCCGACGCCGATCGCGTTGCCGTGCGTCTTCTCCGACAGGTCGTGGACGGTGATGACCTTGATGACCGGCTCGGGGAAGGCGACGAAATCCACCAGCCGGCACCGCCCGATCACGTTCGGGTCCATGCCGGTGCCGCTCAGGTCCTTGCCGATGCGGTCGACCACGAGGAGGTCGATCTGGCCGACGGGCAGTTTCGGCTGGTAGCCGCGGATTTCGTCGAGGAGCCGGGCCTCGGTCTCCTCCATCGCCTCGGCCCGCACTCCCACGATGCGGCTGAGCTGGTGCCGGGCGTCCTCCACCAGTGCGAAGCCGGCTGCCACGGGGGCCTTCTGGAGGACGACGCGGGCGACCTCGGGCATTTCGTCGCGGAGGCCCGGCACGCCCAGGCGGTGGATCGCCGAGGCCTGCCGCTGCTTCCCTGCCCCGATCGCCAGCATCTTCATCAGGCCGCTCTCCAGCGGGCCGTGGAAGTTGGTGTGCGGCTTCACGCGGTTCACGATCACAATCGCGTCGGCGGCCGCGGCGAACTGGTCGAGGTAGACCGGCAGCCCGTGCGGCGTGGCCCCGAGCGTTATCACGTCCATCGTCGAGCGGATCGGGCAGCCGACGTACGACTCGCTGACACCCAGCGTTTCCAGGACGCGGCGCTGGCCTTCGGGCGTAGCGCCGCCGTGGCTGCCCATGGCGGGAAAGATGAAGGGGCGGGCCCCCAGGCCGGCAATCTCCCGGACGATCGCCTTGACGACGGCCGCGTACTGGTCGATGCCGCGGCTGCCGCAGCCGACGGCCACGGACATTCCCGGCCGGATCCGCTCCGAGAGATCGATCGCGGCCACCTCGCGGCGCACCTCCTCAACGGCCCCGCCGGGACCCAGCGGCGCCGAATACAGTTCCTGGCGGACCGCCGCCATGCGGGGGAAAGCATCGCTGCGAACGGGTAGAATCATGTTGGTTTGGCCTTCGTCGGGAAGGGTGTCCGGCGGTAATCGCTTCTCTGTTAGTCTACTCAATTGTGAGACCGTCGCAACCCCGCTGGGGGGAAGCGGCCATTTCACGAAGAAGCGCCGCGTTCCAAAAGCCGGCACACCGTGCATTCTTGGGCAGTCCGGGCTAGAATGGACGTTTTGCTGCTTCTACCCCCCGGAGCGAGGTTCCCATGATGCGATCCACGACTTGGCAGGTGCGGGGCGCGGCTGCGGCCATTTCGACGATCTTCTTCCTTGCTCACCTCTCCCAGGCGGGGGCCGCCGAGACGCCGCCGCCCACGAGGATCCATCCCGTCGCCATCCTGCCGCGGTCCGCCGAGCTGTTGACGAGCGGGTGGCGGTTCATCGCCGGCAATGACCTCGCCGGGGCCGAGGCGCCCGGCTTCGACGATTCCGGATGGCAAGCGGTCAGCGTGCCCCACACGTGGAACCACAAGAACAGCCTGGAGAAGTATTCCGCGAGTTGGTATCGCACGCGGCTGCGGCTGCCGAAAGAGGATGCGCTCAAGCGGATCTATCTGCGGTTCGACGGCGTCTCGGTCATTGCCGACGTCTATCTCAACGGCCGCCATCTCGGCCAGCACCGCGGGGCCTATACGGCCTTTACGCTGGACGCTACCGAGGCCGTCCGGTTCGGCGGGGAGAACGTGCTGGCCGTCAAGGTCTCCAACCATCCGGACGACATCCAGGACTGCCTGCCGGGCGTTTGGAAGTTATTTCATCTCTATGGCGGGATCTATCGCAACGCCTGGCTCATCAAGACCGATGCCGTACACGTCGATCCGACGTTTTACAGCGCGAGCGGCGTATTCATCTCGGCCGGCAAGATTCAGCCCGACGCGGCGGAGCTTTCGATCCGCGCGATGGTGCGGAATGCCTCCGCGGCGCCGGTCGAGGCGACGGTCCGGCATCATGTGCGGGCGGAACGAGTTGAGGAACCCGACGCACTGACGCTCACCGGCAAGCTTTCGATCGCCGCCGGCAGCCGGGAGGAGATCCGCCTGGCGGGCACGGTCGCCCGGCCGAGGCTCTGGAGCCCGGAGAACCCCGACTGCTACTCGGTCGTCACCGAGATCGAGGTCGGCGGCCGGGTGATGGATCGGCTGGGGGAGCGGTCGGGCATCCGCGAGATCCGGCTGCGGGACGGCAACTTCTACCTGAACGGCCGCAAGATTGTGCTCCGCGGCGTCTGCAAGCACCAGGAGACCGAGTATCACGCCACCGCCGTCACGGCCGCCGATCTTGTGGAGGACTGGCGCGGCCTGAAGGACTTGGGCGTCAATCTCGTCCGCCTGGCCCACTATCCGCACGCCGAGATCGAATACGACCTGGCCGACCGGCTGGGGATCTGCGTCTGGGCCGAGAACGGCCACGCCGGCACGAAGGCCGCCAAGCCGACCAAGACCGGCGAGTACATCACCCGCGAAATGGTCTGGCAGAACTACAACCACCCGAGCATCGTCATCTGGAGCGCGGGCAACGAGGTCGGCTACGCGGCCGTTCCCGAGTACGCCGCGGTGATCCACGGCGAAGATGCCTCGCGGCTCATCTCCTACGCCAGCGACAGCGGCATCAAGCCGGTGAAAGACCTCGACTACGTCTCGACCAACATGTATCCGGGCTGGTACTCGGCCAAACCGCTGGAAGAGCAACTGGCCGCCGGCGTGCGTTTCATTTCCGAGATCGGGGGCGGCGGCATCCTGGGCACCCATTGCGACGAGGCGGAAGCCAAACGCCAAGTCGACAAGTATGAGCCGATGGAATACCAGCAGCGGCTGGCCGAGCATTTCTTCCAGTTCGCCTGCCGCGATGGCCGGGATCAACTGGCGCAGTTCGTCTGGTGGACTTTCCGCGACTTCGGCAACCTCAAGTACAAGGGCATCAACAGCAAGGGGCTGCTGACGTATGCCGGGTGCAAGAAGGACGTTTTCTATCTGCTCCAGAGTTTCCTCCGCCCGGAGTTGCCGGTGCTGCAGATTGCCGGCAAGGAGTGGTTCCTCCGCCGAGGCAGCCCCACCAACGGGATCAAGGTCTATTCGAATCTTCCCAAGCTGCGGCTGCGGTTCAACGGGCAGGACATGGGCGAGCAGGCCAACGGCCGGTATGTCCAGCCGGTCACCGGCCGCCGGATCGACAACGTGTTCTGGTGGTCCGGTCCGCTCCGGCCGGGGCGCAATGACGTTGAGGCAACCGACGGCCAGGGGCACCGCGACGCGGCGGTGATCTACTACTGGGGCAAGGACGCTCCACCGCCGCCGACGGAGCCTGCAAGTCTCGTCGAGCAACTCTCCAGCAGCAATCCAGACAATCCGGCGATCTATATCGACCGGCCGGTCGCCGCGCAGTCGCCGTTCTACTACGATTTCGACGGCTCCGCCGACAACACGTTCGATGCCATTCCCGACGAGCTGGCCGGGGCCGGCTGGATCGCCACGCGGCGGACGAGCAAGCCGGACTGCCGGACCGGCCTGTCCTTTCGGGTTTC
>JBEKCP010000093.1:0-12621 GCA_050014815.1 Thermoguttaceae bacterium
GAACAGGTTGTCGGCCACCGTGACGCCGACGACGCAGACCTTTGCCGCCGAGCGGATGTCGCCGGGGGCGAAGAAATCGCCGCGGCGGACCTGCTGGTTGCGCACGGTCAGATAGGAAGGGCCGACGCCCAGCATGTCGTCGGGGCACCAGTTCTGGTTTCCGGCGATGACCTGGCCGCGGCAAAAGACGATGGGCGTGGCCGCCAGGACGGCGGGGCACTCGGCCGCGATCGCCTCGGCGTCGGCGGCGGTCAGCGTGGCGATGCTCCCCAGCCCCTTGTGGGCGCCGCTGTCCTTCTGGCTGCCGGGATGGACCACCAGCACGTTCGACCCGATGCTCTGCAACTGGTCCTGCAAGAGCTGGCCGGCCGACTGGCAGATCGACACCAGCAGGATGACCGCGGTGATTCCGATGACGATTCCCAGGACCGTCAGGCCGGCGCGCATCTTGTTCTTGGCCAGGGCCCGCAGGGCAATGCTGATCGTCGTCCAGAAGTTCATCGTGGTGGCGGGGGAGGGGGTGGCGAGAAGTCCTTGGCAACGGCGGATCGTGCGCCGACGGCCACTTCCTGGCCTTCTGCCAGGTCGCCGGACAACAGCTCGGTCGACCGCTTGTCGTTGAGTCCGGTCTTGACCTCGACGGCGGCCAGAAGGTCGTCGCGGACCACCCAGACGTAGCGTCGATTGCGGCCGGCGGCGGCCGGGCCGGGATCCGCGGCCGGCGCCTCGTCGTCGTCGTCCGAATCCAGGATTGCCCGATCGCTCGGCACGACATCCTCCGCCTTGGGGCGGAGCCGCAGCGCCGCGTTGGGAATCTTCAGCACGCCGGCGTGTTTCTCGATCTGGAACGCCAGGCTCGCCGTCATGCCGGGCAGGAGCTTGAGCGCGGAGTTGGCGGACTCGACCACGACCGTGTACGTGACCACGTTCTGGGTCGTGGCGGGGTTGAGCCGCACCTGGGCGATCGAGCCCGTGAACACGTCCTTGGGATAGGCTTCCACGGTGAAGTTGACCGGCTGGTTGCCGCTCTGGGCCTGGCGTATCAGGCCGATGTCCGCCTCGTCGACGGAAGCGTAGACGTAGACCTTCTTCTCCAGGTCGGGGGCGACCAGGAACAGCACGGGCGTCTGGAACTGCGCGGCGACCGTCTGGCCGGGATCGACCTTGCGGTCGGTTACGATTCCATCGACGGGCGACTTGATGTCGGTGAACTCGAGGTTGGTCTTGGCGGTGGCCACGTTTGCCTCGCACTCGAGGATCGCCGCCTCGGCGAGTTTGACCTGCGCCTCCAGCGACTTCCGATCGGTGACGGCCTGGTCCACGTCGGCCTCGGCGATGGCCTTCTTCTCCTGGAGGCGGAGCGAACGCCGCTCGGTGCGGACGGCCTGTTGCAGGAGGGCTTGCACCCGGGCCAGGTCCGCCCGGCTGTGCGCCAACGACGCTTCCTCGTGCGCGACGGCCCACTTGTACGTTCGCGGGTCGACTTGCGCCAGGACCTGGTCCTTCTTGACCTTGGCGTTGAAGTCCACGAAGACCTTTTCGATGGGGCCGGAGACGAAGGCCCCGATCTGCACGCTGAGCACCGGCTGGACGGTGCCGGTGGAGTGGACCACCGCGGTGATGTCGCCGCGGCGGACCGCCGCGGTGCGGTAGGCGGCGCCGGCGCCGCGGGACCAGAACGCGGCGTAATGGTGGAACCCGGCCGCCCCCGCGCCCGCGATCGCCCCTCCGGCAGTCAGCCAGATGAGAAGTCGCTTCATGGCTCCTGTCCTCCGGGGCGGTGCAGGGCCGCGGCGGCTTGCGAGAAGTCGGTCGAGTCGCAAAGGACTTGCCCGTCGCCCAGCACGATCGTCCGGCGGGCGTGCCGGGCAATCTCCGGGTCGTGGGTGACGAGGATGATGGTGATGTTGTCCTCCCGGTTGAGTTGCCCGAACAGGTCCAGGACCTCGCGGCTGGTGCGGGAATCGAGGTTTCCCGTCGGCTCGTCGGCCAGCAGGATGGGCGGCTCGTTGGCCAGCGCCCGCGCGATGGCCGCCCGCTGCTGCTCGCCGCCGGACAGTTGCGCGGGGTGGTGACTCATCCGCGACCCGAGCCCCACCTTGCCGAGCAGTTTGCGGACGCGGTCCCGCCGCTCGTGCCCGCGGAGTCGAGCGGAGTACAACAGCGGCAGCTCGACGTTCTCCAGGGCGCTGGTGCGCGGGAGCAGATTGAAGTTCTGAAAGACGAACCCGATCTTGCGATTGCGCAAGCGGGCCCGCTCATCGCCCGACATCTCGGTAACCTCTTCTCCTTCGAGCCGATAGGTGCCGCCGCTGGGATGATCGAGGCACCCCAGCGTGTTCATGAGCGTGGTCTTCCCGGAGCCCGAAGGACCCATCAGGGCGACGTATTCTCCGTGGGCGATGTCCAGCGAAACGCCGCGCAGCGCGTGGACCTCGACTTCGCCCAGCGCGTAGACCTTGTGAATGCCGCGTAGCTCGATCAACTGCATGGGTACACCCTGCCGCGGAACCGCAGCCGGAAACGAACCTTCACCTTAATCCGGCACTCGGCGCCGTGCAATACCGCTATTATAAACGGATTTGCCGCACCGTTATTGCAGCGGCGGCGTTTGACGGCCCCCCGGGGGTGGGTGGGCCAAGCGGCCTTATGCGGCCACCCGCCCGGATTTCGCGCCGGTACCGGGAAAAGGCAGCAGGACTTCCGCGAGGTTTTCGCCGGCGTCGTCGCCCTGCCACTGGGCGTCGCAGGGCTTGATCAGCCCGTTCGCGCAGCGGGGCGACACCAGGCCGCGGCGGTAGTAGCGAAGGTTCGGCGTCCCCTGGTTGTTGCGGGCGAAAGTTGGATGCGGCGGGTGCCACAGGTGGCAGACGACCGTCTTGTCGAGGACGGTCCGGAAACGCAGCCCGAGTTGACTCAGCCGCAGTTGGAGATCGCGGTCCTCCAGGCCCCAGCCGACGTAGTTCTCGTCGAACCCGTTGACACGCTGGAAGTCGTGCCGCCACAGACCGATGTTGCAACCGGTCAGGCGCGGCCGCAAGGGATGGCCCAAGAGCCGGTAGAACCATGTGCGGCGGGTCTTGTAGGTGATCCGCCGTCGCTCGCGGCGCGGGATGTATTCGAGGTATCGCCCGCTGCGAACCTCCGGCTCCCCGATCTGTTCGCTGGTCGACTGGTCCAGCCGGTAGCTGTCGCCGGCGATGACCAGGCCCGGCCGCCGGGCGTCCAGGTGCGCCGCCACGTGCCCCGGAGGCAGCAGGCAGTCGGCATCGGTAAACAGCAAGTACGGGGCGGTGCTCGCCAGAACACCCTGGTTGCGGCAATAGGCCAGGCGAAAGCCGTCGTGACCGTGGGTCGTGAAGCGGACCGGGAAATCCGCTTCCCGAGAAAAAGCATCGACGACCCGGGACGTCTCGTCCATCGAGCCGTCGTCGGTGACGACGACTTCAATCTTCCCGTCGACGCCGCACTGCGAGGCAATCGACAAGAGCGCCCGCCGTAGATGCCACGGCCTCTGGTAGGTCGAAAGGAGTATGGCGATTTCCAGATGAGCCACGGCGTCCCCCCTGCCGGCATGGGGGCACGCGAAACGCTTCGCCTGGTGGCGCCCCCCAGCCACACCTATTGTTATCCATTCGTGGGAAAACCGGGAGGAACTTTAGCGGTTCTGAGGCGCACGTCGCTCATTTCGGGTGGGCATATCCATAGCCGCTGCGGGGAGCAAGCATCCGCCCTCTCGAGAACCCGTTTGCTCGGCGCAACCGCCTGTTCAACGGTAAGGTGCAAGGACCTTCAGCAACTCCGTCATGTCGCGGATGGTGAAGTCGTCGTTCTCGCCGGGCCGGATACGATGCCGTTGGCGGAGCAGCCCCGTGATCTCGTCAATCGCCTGGGGAATTTGTTCCTCGCTGGCTGCCTTCCTCCGTCGTTGCAATGCTGCCGCCCGTAATGACCTTCATGCCTTCGGTCACGTCGTCGCCGCCGATCTCGGTCATCACGCCGTCGGTCAGGCCCGTCTCGACGGCGATCGGCCGCACAAATTTCCCGTCCTGAACCCAAACGCGGCGGGCTTTCTGCTTGCCCGGTGGCGATTTCTCGCGGGCGTCGGGAAGGATCCACTGCGGTTGGGGCCGCCAGCGGAGGGCCGCATTGGGCACGAGCAATACGTCCTTGCGGCGTCCCGCCTCGAACTGCACGCTGGCGGTGAGATACGGCAGCAGCTTCTCGTCTGCATTGTCCACTGCCACGACAACGGTGTAGGTCACCACATTCTGCGTCATTTGGGCGTTGAGCCGAATCTGCACGACTTTGCCCTCAAAGGACTTGCCGGGATAGGCATCGACGGTAAAGCGGGCAGCCTGTTTCTGACGGATCTTGCCGATGTCGGCCTCGTTGACCGATACCCACACCTGCAAGTTCTTGAGATCCTTGGCGATCAGGAACATGCTGGCGGCGTTTAGGTTGGCGGCCACCGTCTGGCCTACGTTGACGCGGCGGCTGACGATGACGCCTTTGACCGGCGACCGGATGCGGGTGTAGCCGAGATTTGCTTCAGCCAGTTTCAGCACAGCCTTGCTCTGGACTGAATTCGCCTCGGCAACGCCAATCGATGCCTGCGCCATCTCAAAGTTGTATTTGGCCAGATCGAAGTCGGATTGCGCAATGGCCTTTTTCTTGAATAGCTCCTCGGCGCGTTGCCAGTCCACCTTGGCCTGTCCCAGCCTGACTTTCGCCTGTGCCAATTCCGCGTCGGCACGCATGCAGCCCGCCCGGGCCTGCTCGACCGCAGAGGCGTACACCGTGTCGTCAATCTGTGCCAATAGGGTGCCTGCTTCAACTCGGGAATTGTAGTCGATCGACTTGCCGCCGGCCTGAGGGTCCGCACCGAGACTCGCGACTACGCCGGTCACCTGGGAGCCGACGTCGACCACCTCCTCCGGTTCCATCGTTCCCGTAGCGTTGACCATCTCCGCCAGGTCACCCCGGGTCACGGTCGCCGTGCGAAGCGTCCCCGGGCTCACCCCCGCAGGTTTCGGCTCATCGGCCGAGGCCCGGACCAGTAGGAACCCGAAGGTGGCAGCAACCACCATGGTCGCCAAAGAAATGCACCGCCAGTTTCTGGTTGCACCCATCGTCGCTTCTCCTGTTAAGAGGGTGTGGATTATTCCTGGGCCGGGGATTTCGCCCAATAACCTTCGCCGCCTCCGAACCTCGCTTTGCCATTATCATCATTGGGCATTGAAGTCGCAAGTTGCGGGGATCACGGCGCGGGGCCCCCGGCTCCGAACAACCGACTTTCGGCCCCCAAGGGGTGAATAGACACACGGGGGGTACGCGACAGGCCCATAAGCCGGCATTGTTCCTCGCGATTTCGCCCTTTCGCGTTTTCGCGATTACCCGAATCCCTGGCTAAAGGCTCACAAACCGGGTTTCCGTCACCCGGTTCCGCGATTGGTCGCCTTGATGGCCGCGATCCGCTATACTGGCGGCCGTACTACAGGACCAGGATGCTCAGGCGTATCGACTCAGGAGACGTACTGTGAAACACTCCGCTCGATGGCTTGTTTCGCTTCTTCTCGCCGTGGCCGGCTTCGCCGCCGGCGGACCTGAAGTGGCCCGGTGCCAGCCGCCGCCGAGCGGGCCCGCGGCGCCGACGGGAGCGGTCCGGCTGGATGTCCAGGCCGGGCGGGCGCTGGTCGAGAAGGGTGGCCGGATGCTCCAGCCGGTCCGTGTCACTCTCCGCCGCGAGGGCGCGGGGACGGACGCAACGGTGCGGCTGGCAGACAGCCCGGCCGAGTCGTTGCGGCTTACCGGCAATGCCCAGACGATTGAGCTGCTCGCGCCGGCGGTCTCCGTGGCGACGGACGAGACCGTGACGGTCGAGATCGGCGGCAAGGCCGCCGCCTCGCAACGGGTCACGCTCAAGCCGGTCCGGAAACTCGTGATCTACATCCTCCCGCACTCGCACACCGACATCGGCTACACCGCGATCCAGACCGACATCGAGAAGAAGCAGGTGAACAACCTGCTCGAAGGGATCCGGATCGCCCGCCGCACCGCGAGTTATCCCGAGGGCGCCCGGTTCGTCTGGAACGTCGAGGTGCTCTGGGCCGCCGACCTCTACCTGAAGCGACTTGACGAGCGGCAGAAGGCCGAGTTCGTCGAAGCCGTGAAGGCGGGGCAAGTGTTCTTGAACGGCATGTACCTGAACGAATTGACCGGCCTGTGCCGGCCGGAGGAATTGATCCGGCTGTTTCGCCTGGCCACTCGGCTGGCCGAGGCGACGGGAAAGCCGATCGATTCGGCCATGATCTCGGATGTCCCCGCCTACACCTGGGGCGTGGTTCCCGCGATGGCGCAGGCGGGCATCCGCTACTTCTCCGTCGGGCCCAACGGTGGCGAACGCATCGGCACCGTGCTCCGCCAGTGGGAGAACAAGCCGTTCTACTGGGTCGGCCCCGACGGCAAGTCCAAGGTGCTCGCCTGGATCCCGCTGGCCGGCTACACCCTCTCGATAGGCTACAAGAGCATGACCCCGCAACTGATCGACAAGATATCGGAGGCGGTTGAGAAGCGCGGCTGCCCGTACGACGTTGCGTACATTCGCTGGGCGGGACACGGCGACAACGCCGTGCCCGACCCGACGATCTGCGACTTTGTGAAGGACTGGAACGCCCGCTACGCCTGGCCGCGGCTCGTGATTTCCGGGACGAGCGAGGCGTTCCGCGCGCTGGAGGACCGATACGGGAAAGACCTGCCGCGGGTCCGCGGCGACTGGACGCCCTACTGGGAAGACGGCGCCGGCTCCTCGGCCCTGGAAACCGCGATGAACCGCCGGACCTCCGATCGGCTGGCACAGGCGGAGGCCCTCTGGGCGATCCGCAACCCCGCCCCCTTTCCATCCGACGGGTTCGATGCGGCCTGGAACAACGTGCTCCTCTATTCCGAGCACACCTGGGGCGCGGATTGCAGCGTCACGAAACCCGAAAGTCAGAAGACCCGCGAGCAATGGGCCATCAAGCAAGGATATGCACTAGAGGCCGACAAGCAATCGAAGGCCCTGCTGGGCCTGGCGATGGCGGCCGGCGGCGGGCTGCCCGAGACCTCGGCGGTCGACGTCTTCAACACGCTCTCCTGGCCGCGAACCGCGGCGGTGACGATCCCCGCGGTACTCTCCGCCGGCGACCGGGTCGTGGACGATGCGGGCCGCCCGGTCCCCTCCGAGCGGCTTGCCTCCGGAGAGTTGCTCCTGGTGGCGAAGGACGTGCCACCGTTGGCCGCCAGGCGATATACCCTCTCGGCCGGCGCGGCGCACGTCGAGACCAAGGCTGTGGCCGACGGCGCGGTGCTCGAAAACGGCCTGGTCCGCGTCCGCGTTGATGAGAAGACCGGCGGCATCGTCGAGCTTGCGGCCGCGGGCATCGACGGCAACTTCGCCGACGCCACCGGCGGCCAGTCGCTCAACGAGTATCTCTACCTGCCCGGCGATGATCTCAAAGACCTCAAGCCCAGTGGGCCCTCGACGGTCCGCCCCGGCGAGCGCGGGCCGCTGCTGGCGTCGCTGGTGATCGATTCGGACGCGCCGGGCTGCCGGAAACTCCGCCGCGAGGTTCGCTGCGTCGCCGGCCTGGACTACGTCGAGATACTCGACCTCGCAGACAAGACCCGCCTGGAGGCCCAGAGCTATGTGAGCAAGGCGGGCAAGGAGAGCGTCCAGTTCGGCTTCCCGTTCCATGTTCCCGGCGGCCAGATCGTGCTGGACATTCCGCTCGGAATGATGCGGCCCGAGGCCGACCAGATGCCCGGCGCGTGCAAGAATTGGCTGACGGCGGGGCGATTCGCCGACGTGTCGAACCGCCAGCGCGGCGTTACCTGGGTGACGCTCGACGCCCCGTTGGTCGAGATCGGCGGCATCACCGCCACGCTCGTGAATCAGCAGGCCGATCCCAGCGCGTGGCGGAAGACCATCGAGCCCACGCAGAAACTCTACTCCTGGGTAATGAACAACCACTGGTACACCAACTATCGGGCGTACCAGGAAGGGCCGGTGCTCTTCCGGTTCGCCCTGCGGCCGCACGGCAAGGCCGATCTGGCAGAGGCGTCGCGGTTTGCCCTTGGGCTGAGCCAGCCGCTGCTGGCGGTGCCGGCCCGGGGTGCGAAGCCCGCGGCCCCGCTCTTCCGCATCAGTTCGGCCGACGTGCTGATGATCGGGCTGAAGCCGGCCGACGACGCGACGGCATGGATCGTGCGGCTCTTCAACGTCGCGGATGAGGATCGCGCGGTCACGCTCAGCCGCGGCGACGCCCGGCCGGCCGCGCTCTGGCTCAGCGGCACCAGCGAGCGGCGCGGCGCGCCCGTGGACGGCCCCATCCCAATCCCCGCCCACGGCCTGGTGACGGTCCGGGCGGGAATGTGAATGACACGGAGGTTGTGGTTCATTTCAGTTGATTCGATGGGCGCCATGATTGGCAGCTCTTGCGGCGGTGCGTACAGAATATGCGAATAAGGTTGCTTTTCTCTAGCCCAGACGTTTACGTCTGGGGCGGGGACGCGACCATCCCCTTTTTTTCTTTAGCCCCTTTAGGGGCGGAACCCATCGTTCCGCCCCTAAAGGGGCTGAAAGAAAAGAAAAACGCGGTTGGTCGCTTCTTCATCCCAGGCGTGAAACGCCTGGGCTAGAGAAAAGGCCCATTTCCCACGTTCCGCCCCCAGCAACAACGCCCAAAGCCGATGCGAGTCGCCTACTTTACCGGACTGCGACAACTGGAGATTGCCGAGGCGCCAAAACCCGAGTTGGATCGCCCCGACGCCGTGCTCTTGCGGATCGACCGCGTGGGCATTTGCGGCTCCGATGTCCATTACTACACCGGCGGGCGGATCGGCGATCAAGTGCTCCGGTATCCGGAGACGCTCGGCCATGAATGCGCCGGGACTGTCATGGAGGTCGGCCCGGCCGTCAAGGGGCTTGTCCCGGGCAATCGCGTGGCCGTCGATCCGGCGATCGCCTGCGGCCAATGCGATCAATGCCGGGCCGGGCGGGTTCACACGTGCCGCCGCTTGCAGTTCATGGGCTCTCCGGGGCAGGCCCCCGGCGCCATGGCCGAATACCGCGTCATCCCCGCCCGGAACTGCTTCCCCATTCCCGACGCCATGTCGCTGGACCAGGCCGCCCTGATCGAGCCGCTCTCGATCGGCCTGTATGCGACGCGGTTGGCCGGGCTGGGAAAAGAGGGGCAAGAACGGCGGATCGCCGTGCTGGGGACCGGGCCCATCGGCTTGTGCGTCCTGCTGGCCGCCAAGGCGGCGGGCCCCTCGACTGTCTACGCGACCGACCTGCTGGACGAGCGCCTGGCGGTTGCCCGGCAGTGCGGCGCCGATTGGACGGGCAACCCGCGGCGCGAGGACGTGGCCGCCGCCATTGCCCGCCACGAGCCCCACGGGCTCGACCTGGTCTTCGAGTGTTCGGGCGATCCGACGTGCATCGACCTCGCACAGGGCATCCTCGCACCCGGCGGCACCCTGCTGCTGGTCGGCATTCCGGAGGCCCAGCGGGTGGACTTCGATGTCCACCGGATGCGGCGCGCGGAGCTTGCGTTCAAGTCGGTTCGTCGGCAAAATGGTTGTATTGCGCCCGCTATCCAGATGGTGAGCCAAGGCCGGATCGACGCGGCGCCGTTGGTGACCCACCGCTACGCCTTCGACCAGGTCCGCGCGGCCTTCGAGTTGGTGGCCGGCTATCGGGACGGCGTTATCAAGGCGGTGGTTCGAGTGACTGCGGCCGAGTGATCGGCGAAACACGAAACTCGAAATCCGAAGCTCGAAATCCGAAACAAATACGAATTACTCAAATTCCAATGACAGAAACGCCCGTGTTTGGAGACTTGGGAATTCGTATTTTGGATTTGTTTAGGATTTCGGATTTCGAATTTCGAATTTGATTCAACCCCCAGGTCCTTCTCATGTCCAAACAAAAGGCAGGCGCGTTCGCAATCGGTGTAGACTACGGCACCAACAGTGTCCGCGCGTTGGTGATTGACGTTGCCGACGGCAGCGAGGTGGCCAGCCACGTCTATGACTACCCGAGCGGCGAGGCGGGGATCCTTCTGGACCCCAAGGACCCCAACACGGCGCGGCAGAATCCGGCCGACTACGTCGAGGGGTTCTACCAGTCGGTCAGCCGGGCGGTGGCTGCGGCCAAGGGGCATCGCGGGTTCCGGCCGGAGAACGTCGTCGGCCTGGGCGTCGACACGACCGGCTCGACTCCGATTCCCGTCGCCCGCGACGGCATGCCCCTGGCGCTGCTCCCCGAGTTCAAGAACCACCTGGCGGCGCAGGCATGGTTGTGGAAGGACCACACGGGTCACGCCGAGGCGGCGGAGATCACGGAAAAGGCCCGGCAGGAGAGCATCCCCTACCTGGCCCGCTGCGGCGGCGTCTACAGCAGCGAGTGGTACTGGTCGAAGATCCTCCACGCGAAGCGGACGGCGCCGAAGGTCTTCGGAGCAGCCTATTCGTGGGTCGAGCTGGCCGACTTCATTCCGGCGTTCATCACGGGCAACCGCGACCCGGATACGCTGCCGCGGGGCATCTGCGCGGCCGGACACAAGGCCCTGTACGACGATCGCTGGGGCGGGCTGCCGGAGAAGCGGTTCCTGGCCCGGCTCGATCCCGCCCTGGCCGCCCTCCGCGACCATTACGCCCCGCGGGCATTGCCGGCCGATCACAAGGCCGGCGGCCTGACGGCGGCGGTGGCCTCTCGGGTCGGCTTGCCGCCGGGCCTGCCGGTGGCCGTCGGGGCGTTCGACGCCCACATGGGCGCCGTCGGCGCGGGGGTGAAACCGGGCACACTCGTCAAGATCGTCGGCACCAGCACGTGCGACGTCATGGTCGCACCCGGCGATCGGGAACTGCCCAACATCCCCGGATTGTGCGGCATTGTACACGGCTCCGTCGTCCCCGGCATGTACGGCCTGGAGGCGGGACAATCCGCCGTCGGAGACATCTTCAACTGGTTCGTCAAGTACCTGGCCCCGGCGGAGTGCTCCGCCAAGGGCGATCCGCACCTCTATCTGACCCGCCAGGCCGAAAAACTCCGACCCGGCGAGAGCGGACTCATGGCGCTGGACTGGAACAACGGCAACCGGACAATCCTCGTGGACCCGCTCTTGACGGGCCTCCTGGTAGGCCAGACGCTCCACACCACGGCCGCTGAAATCTACCGGGCCCTGGTCGAAGCGACGGCCTTCGGCGGACTGACCATCATCCGGCGGCTGGAGGAATACGGCGTCGCTGTCAAGGAGGTGGTCAACTGCGGCGGTATCGCCGAGAAGAACCCCTTCGTCATGCAGATCTACGCCGACGTCTGCAACCGGCCGATGAAGATCAGCCGCTCGTCGCAGACGTGCGCCCTGGGGGCCGCGGTGTTCGGAGCGGTCGTCGGCGGGGCCTACCGGACCGTCCCGCAGGCCCAGCGCCGCATGACGGGCGTCAAACCGGCCGTCTTCCGGCCCCGCCGCGCGGCCGCAAGGACCTATGCCGACCTCTACGCGATCTACCGCACCCTGCACGACGCCTTCGGACTGCCCGACGGAAAGGAACATCTCTATCGCGTGATGAAGGACCTGTTGGCGATTCGCCGCCGCGCGGGCCAGGAGGCCGATTGATGCTCGACGCCCTCCGGCGAGAAGTCTGCGATGCCAATTGCCGCCTGGCCGGCTCGGGCCTGGTGACCCTGACCTGGGGCAACACGAGCGGCCTGGACCGCGCCCGGGGTCTGATGGTCATCAAGCCCAGCGGCGTCCCCTATGAAGCCCTGCGGCCCGAGCAGATGGTCGTCCTCGACCTGGAGGGGAAGGTCGTCGAAGGCGATTTGAGACCGTCCAGCGACACGGCCGCGCACCTCGTCTTGTACCGGCACTTCGAGCACGTCGGCGGGATCACGCACACGCACAGCCGTTACGCGACGGCCTTCGCCCAGGCGCGGCGCGAGATTCCCTGCCTGGGCACCACGCACGCCGACCAGTTCGCCGGGCCCGTGCCCGTCACGCGCCAGCTTACCGAGGCCGAGGTGGCCGAAGACTACGAGGGCTCGATCGGCCGGGTGATCGTGGAGCGGTTCCGGGGGGACTGTCCCGATTTTCGGGCGGGGACTGTCCCGATTTTCGCGGCTGGTGCCGCGAAAATGGGACTGTCCCCCTTGGGCGATCAGGGGCCGGATCCGTCGGCAATGCCTGCGGCGCTGGTGGCCGGCCACGGGCCGTTCACGTGGGGATCGAGCGCGGCCGACTCGGTCCAGGTGGCGATCGCATTGGAGGCCGTTGCCCAGATGGCGGTGCTCTCGTGGCGGATCAACGCTGAGACGCCCGAGCTAGAACCCTATCTCCGCGAGAAGCATTTCCTGCGGAAGCACGGCCCGGCGGCCTACTACGGGCAGGAGAGGAAGGGGGAAGGATGAAGGCGGCGGGCGGCCTCTGGCCTGAAGGCGCGGCGTACATCAACGCAGGGCGCCGCCCTCGTTGTTACACATAAGCCCTGCAATCTCACGCCCGTTTACGGGCGTTGCCGCCGGAGGCGGTCTTAGGCCCGGCATTTATGCCGGGTCGGCGGAGGCAGAATGATGAA
>JBEKCP010000094.1:0-12565 GCA_050014815.1 Thermoguttaceae bacterium
CTGAAGCACTGGCCCGAGACGAAGACACCGACTTCCCTGGCCGATTACTACCGTCTGGCTCAGCAGCACGAGCGAGAAGGTCGGCCCTCGGAAGCCCTCACCGCCTACGAGCAAGGCTTGGCGATGAACGAAGAGTTGCTCGACCCGCCAGCAGCCTACCTCCAACTCTTGAAGGCCCAAGCGGGGCCGGAAACTGCCGCTGCCCGCTTTCGGAAGACGTGCGAGCCCTTTCCCGATAATCTGTCCTACGCACTTGTGGCACTTCGCCTGCTGCGAGGCGAAGCCCAGCGATTGGCCCTGGAGGAGTTTCGGGGAAAGCATGAGACGTTCGTCCCGGTCTACCTCGAACTCGCCGATTGCTATTCCGCCCAGGAGATGCCCAATCGCTCCAAGATCGCAGAGGCAAGGGAGTGCCACTACTTGGAGCAAGTCCTCGCCATAGCAGAGCGGGAGGATCTCGGACGGTATTACCTCGACAAGAGTCTGGCTGCCGGTCGACTGGACGAGGCACGTCGCCGGTTATCGGCGTCCAAGAATCCTCCCTTGATGGGAAACGTCAGGTTGATCCAGTTCCACCCACCAGGGCTGATCTACGTCGTCGATCCGTGCGCCACGAAGATTCTCTACTCGCTCGGCTGGGAGGGCTGGAAGGAAGGCGACAGGTTCCGAATCCAAGGGGGTGCTATGCAATGGGCGGCAGCGGGGCTCACGAAAGAGGACATGCAACGGCTGCTTGAAACAGCATCGTCCAGCAAGGCCAAACTCCGTGTGAAGTATGTCGACACCCGAGGGCTGGAAAGCGAGGTGGCCGAGTTCACACCCACGGCGGCCGAGTTTGAGCCGCCGGTCAAGGTGCCGAAATTCAACTTGCCTAACATGCCGAAGATCAAGCTGCCCGACATGCCCGGTCTTCCTGAACGGCAAAGGCAAGAGCTTGAGGACATCCGGCGGCGGTTGGAGAAGGAAAGCCCCGGAAACCGGACATCAGAATAGGGGCGGCCCTCCGGCGAACTGGGAGCGAACGGAAACAGTTGCAGGTGGGTGTGTGGGGCGAGTGAAAGAGCCTCGCCACCACTCAGCAACCCTACTTCCCCCTCACCGCCTCCACGTAGCGATCCCAATCGTATTGCCTCACTGCCTCATAGTTGGAATGCGGAGTGCGGCCACCAAAGGAGTGCGAGCCGTAGCCGTCCGTCGAGATCCAGGGCATGGGTGGCGGATTGTTACACATTGGCGTGTTGTCCCGGCCCCCCGTCTCGGTCCAATCTTCCTCCTGGAAGCGGGAGAAGTTGACCGGCGACTTGCCACGAGCGTAATGATACGGCACTAGGCGGATGTCGTAATCCCCGTAGTCGATCATCAGGCCAACGACCGAGTAGGCTTTCGTCCCCGGCACATGCCGGATGAAAAACTCCTTCTGGGGATCGCTCTCGGGAAGATTCTCCGTCCAGAGAGTGGCTTTCTTGTAGCCGTGGTCCAGCAGCCAGTCCTCGGCCGCCCTGACCGACCGGACGCAGGCGTAGTATCGCTGGATCGGGCAGTTCGTTCCGTGGCCGTCGATCATGGGGAATGGGCTCGGTATCATCCCGGCGAAGATGGCGTGGTTCTGCTCGCAAATCCAGACCCGGTCCCTGGTGATGGCACACGTCAGGAAATCTGCGACGTTCCGATAGATCATGTACGGCCCTGCCGTCATCACGATCCAGATGGCGACGACGACGAAGGTGGCGATCCCTCGGGCCAACCGGGTAGCCCCGTCCAATGTCTCTTGGAATTCGCCGCTCATGGCTGCACCTCAGTAGCGTGGAAGTTCGTAGGTTGAAGGAAGGAGATACGGTCCCCAAATCCAGTCACAGATGATCCAGAAGACCACGCAGACCGTGTAGTAGAGGACGACGGCCCCCCAGAAGTTGCGGCTGTTCTCGTAGAACGCTCGGGCGATCACGTAGGCGATGATGCTGCCCAAGGTGACGTGGCCGCCGCAGAGTTCCCAAATGCCGGTGAGGGCGAAAACTGGATACATGGGTCTTCTCCTGTCGTGGAGAAGACATCAGTCGGGGGGGGGGAGAAGGGCGAGGGGGCGGTCAGGGGCCGGAAATTACGGAACTGAGATCCGCAGGGGCCACGTTGCGGGACATCGCCACCCGCTTGAACGAGATGGGCCATACGACACGGCGGGGTCGGCCCTGGAACGCCGCCCAAGTGATGAGGGTGTTGGGGCGGGCCGAGTGAGGCACGGCGACCGAGGGTGAGGGGGGGGAGGAGGCCGACTGCCAGAGGATCGGCGGGTGTGGAGGGAATTACTTTTTCCTGGACTTGGCAATCTCGTCCTGCTTGGCGGTCAGATCGTCTTTCACCCAATACCAGAACTGCCCATAAGTCCGTGCGTTGTAGTCCCGCAAGTCAGACCAATACTCAACCTCTGCCATTTTTCCATCTGCGGTGTATGTCACGAACGGTAGTATAACCCTACATGCCTTTCCACCAGATATACACAACTGCTGGACTCCACCAGCACGGAAGAATACTTGAACGTCGGCGACCCGTTGTTTCTTTGTCCCTTTGTGCGATGGGGCTTTCGGAACTTCCACATCATACGGCAGAATCCATATCTCCTTGACGAGTTCGGCAATTCTCGCTCGTAGTCGCAGTCGGATTTCCATCCGTTTTTCGCCCTTCGCCGCTTTCAGTGCCTCGGCTAACTGCTGCGTGTCGTTTAGAACGGCTGTTGTTCCACTCGTGTTTTGTGTTCGTAGTCGTTCCAGTTCGGCTGCCGCCTCTCTACGCTCAGCCGACCACCTAGCGAGCGTGTCAAGTAGCATATCTAGGTTTGGATCGTCATCAAGTCGTTTCTTCGTCTTCTCAATCCGGCGGTCAAGATCGTCGAGCCGTAGTTGCCTGCTTTCAAGTTCGTCAGTCGTTGCGGCTTCTCGTGGCGGTGAAATGTCGTCGAGCGATAACTCGGTCACGAAGCGAATAAAGGCGTCCTCAATTTGTTGATACGGAAAACTGAGATACTTGCCGCCGATGCCACGGCGAGCGTCGGACGATACTAGGCGGTAATGTCCTTCTTGCCCATTGTGGATGTTTGCCATTATCGACTTGTCTCGTGCGTCTCGTATCAGGCGAGGAAACAAAGTGGCAAACCGCTTCGGTGGTCTGCCAATAAGAGCAAGTTTCTTTCTGCGCTGCGCCCGACTGAAATCATCATCGCTGATGATTTGCGGGAAGTAATTTGGTATCGGGTCGCCGACCGGCTTGCTGTCAGTATGCGGCCCTTTGTGGAGTTGGTAGCGTCCGGTCACGGCTATATTGGACAGAAGTTGAGTTACACTACCTACATGCCAAGTCCCTTGTCGCTTCGTGCCAAGATTCGGGATGTTGTCTTGGTTCAGGCGGCGTGTGATTGTGTGTGCGCCAAGCCCGTCAAGATACTGGCGAAAAATCAGTTTGATTGTCTTGACCGCCTCCGGCCTCAAAATGAAGTGCGACCTATCTTGTGATAGTTCTAGCCAATAAGGACAGCGTTTTGTTATCTTGCGATGGTGTGCGTCTTGACGCAGTTTCGCCCATACAGCCGATAGCCACTTGCTCTTATCCGCCGACGAGCGATGTGCGACTTCGCATGCCGCAAGCATCATCATACGCTTGCCGAGATCGTTCAAGTCATCGGGTGTGAGTTCGTATTCTGGCGAGAGAGTTAAAATAGACACGCCTGATTTCAAGATACGGCGAAGCAGTTGGTCAGCGTCGTCGAGCGGAAGGCGTGTCAGACGGTCAATAGACTCTACAATCAGCACATCGCCTTTGCGAATAATCTTTTTCTCAATCGCAAGAAGAAACGCACCCAACGCACCCTTTGTTATGTTGTCGCCGTGAAATGACGAAATACCCCAATCAGAGAAAGTGTGCGTGGTATCAAGCGTGAGGTCATGTCGTCGGCAGTAGTCAGCACCACGAGTCTGGCGTAGTTCGGCTTGCCGTTGTTTCGTGTTCCCTTTGATTTGGTCTGGATTGCTACAACGCTCATAACTAAATGCTCCCCGAGGCATCGCTACCTCCTTATACTGGACGACGGTATAGTATCCTCCGCTCCGACGCCTCTATTATATCAGTTGAGGTGTTATTCGTCAAGACTTCGTCACGTCATAGTGGCACGTGACCGCCACGAACCGCCCGCCGATCTGGTCCTTCTGAAACCCGCGTGCGATGGCCGCCGACGCCGCGCGCGCCACGTTCCGGTCCACGACGCTCGTGAATTCGTCGAAAGCCACCAGGTCGGAAGGCGGGGAACCGGGGCCAGGAAAGGAAAGAGAAGGAGACAAGGAGACAGGGAGACAAGGAGACAAGGAGACTGGCGTAGTGTCACCCACTCCCTCTCTCCCCCCCTCCTTGTCTCCTTGTCTCCCCATCTCCTTGTCTCCCTGTCTCCTTGTCTGGAGCGACGCCAGCGCCCGCGCCAGGTCGCAGCGGAACTGCTCGCCGCCGGAGAGCACTTGGTAGGGCTTGATCCAACTCGGCGGCGAGCCGAACCCGACCGCCGTAAACAGCCCCGTGATCTCCTTGATCGGCCGGTCTCCCAGGCCGTCGACGACCGCCCGGTCGCCGGGCCATTCCTTGCACTGGTAGAGCCGGTCCTTGAACATTGCGCGGGCAATGGTGGTCTTGCCGCTGCCGGACGGGCCCACGATCAGACCGATCCGCCACGGCCGGTGCGAAAAATCGTCCGGCACTTCGACCGAGAACCGCTGCGAAGCCCGCGCGGCTAGCGGCACGTCAAACATCCCCGCCACCTGCTTGACGCGGAACGATTCGTAGACGGGACAATCAACGCCAACGGTGATTTGGGCCATAACGAAATAACAGGTCAGTTGTCCGTAGTCCGTAGTCCGTTGTTCTCCCACGGACAACGGACAACGGACGTCTGTCACAATGTCAGCAGCCGGCATTGGAACCCCTCGGCCGCCATCCGCTCGTACACGGCCCGCTGCTGGGCCTCGTCCGCGCACTCGACGACGACCTGGAACGACTCGGGCACTGGGACCTCGCGAGGGCCGGATGCCCCCTCGGCGTCCTCGGACGGCGGCGCTGAGGCACCCTCCAGGGCGCCCTCTGGGTCGCGGAGCATTCGGTCCAACATCGCGCGGATCGCCTGGTTCTCGGTATCGACGTCCGCAAGCAGTTCGGCCAGCGTCTCCTGGTCGGCGTCGGCCATGCCGGCCAAGGGGTCCAGGAGGGCCAAGAGCTTCCTCGCCTCGGCGTCGTCCAGGTCGAGCACGAGCACCGGCACCTCGGCCTCCGGCGTGGTCTCGGCCCGAAGGTGCCCGTCGATCAACTGGAGCGAACCGTCGGGCAGCTCGCGGGCCAGAAGCGCGTCGGCATAGCCGATTTCGGCCAGCACGCCGCACAGGGCGTCGCGCTGGGCCTGCGGGTGCGTCCGCCAGTTCATCGGGTGCGGCCGCAGGTCGCCCGCCCGCACCCGCCGCAATTCCTTGATCCGGTCTCGAATCTTCATGGATTTTGGATTTTAGATTTTGGATTTTGGATTTGTTTGGGATTTCGTGCTTTGGATTTGGTGCTTCGCCGTGCTATTAGTGTGTCGCCGCCGGGGCTGCACTGGCCGCCGTGCTCGCCGGCGCGGCCGCCGCAGCCGGCGCGGCCGGCGTGGCCACCGGGGCGGCCCTGCTCTGCAATGCGTTGAGCTGATTCAGAATCAAACTGCCCACGGCGTCAAGCCCCGCGGCTGCCGGCGCCAAGGCCGGCACTTTCGCGGCGGTCGCATCGACGGCCGTCTTGGCGTGAGTGACCAGGCTCCCCAGAGCCGACGTCCCTTGGTGGTCTCGGATGATCTTGAAAGCGATCGCCGCGGCCACCCCCGCCACGCCCAGCGTGATCAGGATCAGCCGGAGGTGCGGATCGCCAGTTTCCGTTTTGCCGCTGGCGAGGTCCTCGATTCGCTGGGCCAACTTGCCCTTCAGTCCGCCGGCCGCGATGTCGGCGTCGAGCCGATCCTTGATCTGCTCCAACGGTTTGACCGCGGCGTCGATGGCCGAGATCTTCTCCACCATCGGTTTCACCGTCTGGTCGATGGCCGAGATCTTTTCCGCCATCGGCTTGACTGCCTGGTCGATTGCTCTGGGCAAGACTTCGTCTCGAAGCTGGCGGAGGTCGCCGGCGTTGCGCTCGGCGGCCCGTCCAAGCTCCCCCAGGGCCTGCACCGTCGAGAGATCCGGCCCCGCCGGGGCCGCCGGCACCGGCGGGGGGGCGGCGGCGGGCGGCAAGGGTAAAGTCGGCCATGGGCCGCCCGAGTTCTTGAGGCCCTCGACCTGCCGGTCCAGGTTCTGACGGTAGGGAAGGAGCCGATAAATGCCTTGGCCTTGCGGGGACCCCGGCGTGGCGCCGCCCAACGGGCAGCCGCCGGGGCCGCATTGCACCAGTTTTTGCGGAAGCGGACCCTTGGCCGCGCTGAAACCCCGAGAAGATCCCGGCGCGTCGAACGCCCGGTAGATCGACTGCACCGTTGCGGCAATTCCTTCGGAGTTGTCGCCGGTCCGCGCCTGCACCAGCCCGATGATCTCTTGCCCTTCCGCGTCGAACAGGGCCGACCCGCTCCGCCCATTGGCCGGAACGGGAACGAATCGCAGCTCGCCGTCCCGGCAACCCAGGGCATGACCCTTCCAGGCGGTCGACCACGCGCCGTTGGCACAGCCGACCGAGGCGAGGGTCTGGCCGGGCCGGACCGCGGAGGTGCGCGGCGCCAAGGGGACCGCGGCCGGAAGCCGGCCTGCAAAAGCCGCCTCCGCGACGGCGACGATCGCGGCGTCGGCCGCCGTCGATCGGGCCGTTACCCGGCCCACCAGCGGCTGCGACTGGTGCCCCTGCCGCCAGAACTCGCACTCGACCGACGGCGCTTCGCCCACCACGTGCGCCGCGGTGAGCACGTACACCGCCCCGCGCTGGATCTCGAAGACGCAGCCGGTGCCCCGGCCGCCGTCGGGGGCCGTGACGCGGCACGTGGCGTCCACGCACTCGGAGATGCCGCCGCGCGCGATGCCGGCGGTCCAGAAAAGCAGGCCCATCGCGGCGATGATCGCCGCGATCCAACACACCCGCGACACGGCAAGCTTGGAACCCGTCATGACTGCGTCTCCTATAAGAGGGAAAACTGGTTTAGCGACGTATCCTCTTCCGAACTCTCCGGACCGTCCCACTGCGGCCAGCCCAGCAGTACGGCGGCCTCGCGGCGGGCACGGACCTCCACGTAACGCCGCCGGTGTTCTTCCTTCAACTGCAACTCGATCGGCCCCTCCTCTTCCGTCACGTCTCGCAGGGGCCGGCGTGGCGATGGACCATGCTCCGCACGGTGCCCAGTCGCCCGCCGCGCCTCGCACAGGCGGCACGGGAGGTAAACCATGCCGCCGCACTCCCCGCAACGGGCAGGCGGCCTCGGCGGCTCGCTGGAATCGTCCGGTTGCCTGCCGAGGGCCTCGTAATCCGGCCGCCTTCCCGCCGCGACGTCGCCGACCACGCCCCGGCTGACGCCCAGCGTGTGGGCGATCTTCCGCTGGCTGAGCTGTCCCTCGGCCAGCAGGCGGCGGATTTTTTCGATGATCACTGGGGGGAGCATGGCGGCCTCCAGGGCCAGTCGACAAAAAAAGCCCGCCATCGGAGATGTCCTCCAATGGCGGGCTCGTCTGGATACCCGAGTTTCCTCGGGCTCTGCGGATACCCGCGACACGGGCGTTACCTTAGCACAAACGGTGGCCCGATTTCAAGACCGGCCGTATTATTTTGCGCGCCTGCTCCGCCCGCTCGGGCTAGTCAAGTCGTAGCCCGATGCGATCCCACCGAATGGGTCCGGAGTTGTAGCGCGTGGCGTCGCTCGGGTCGGGAAATGTGCGCTCTTGGGACCAGAAGATCATGCGCCCTATGCCGTACAGGTTCGACAAGGGGATCGGCCCAGTGAACCGGCTGTCCATCGATGCCCGGCGATTGTCGCCCAATACATAGAAGCAATCTGGAGGAACCTTGACTGGCTTGTGATTGACCACCTTGTCATAAAGAAAGGGCGGCGGCGGTGGGCCGTCCAGTACGGCGTGCGGATCGTCCCATTCTGCCCCATTGATGAACACTCGCTCGTTCTTGATCTCGATCTCGTCGCCCGGGAGCCCCGCAAGCCGCTTGACATACATCAGGGATTTGGGGCCATTGCCTCGAAAAACAACAAGCTGGCCCCGGCTGAGATGTTCGCGGTGGTACCACAGTTTATCGACCAATATGCGATCCCCCGGCATGATGGTGGGAGCCATAGCGTGCGTTGGAACAACAAATGTCTTCGCGATGAATGTTCGATCGATCACAGTAACGACACTGGTTGCCCAGGCAAAGCCGAGGAAGAAGGCCACGTAAGCCCACCACCGCTGATAGGGTTTCGGCGGTGCATGGCGAAATCGCCGTGCGAGCGCGAACGCGTCGGTGGCACTATAGAGCGGAAACGCCAGGGCGCAGAGGACGAGCAGTACGAAGCCGGAGCGGCCGATCGGCAGGGCGACGCTGCAATATGCGAGAATGGGGAGAAGGCACCCGCCAACAGACCAGAGGCACAGACCTCGCCGCAGTCGGCCGGCGTAAATCTGCCCCACCGGTACATAGAGCAGGCTCAGCAGGGCGGCGAGCCAGGGGCGTCTGGGCCTGAAGGACGTGGCTTCCATGTTGGTTATCATACAGCACTTCAGTCGAACCTGGAACTACTGTAATCCCCAATCCCTCAACCCAACAGGTTACGGTTGAACTCTCGCGCGCACCGGCAGACCCAGTGGCACGCAACCTGTCAAGCTCAACTCGGCGGACCGTTAGCGGCTTGAAGGGGAAACACTCGGCGGAAAAGGCCCGTCAAACTCTCGCTCTCGCACTACGTCCCAGGCCAGGCCGAGCCTCTCCATGACCCAGATGGCCATGTAGGTCACGTCGATTTCCCACCAGCGGTGACCGTGCCGGGCGCAGTTGGAAAAGGCATGATGGTTGTTGTGCCAGCCCTCGCCGTAGGCGAGCAGCCCGACCCACCACAAGTTGCGGCTGTCGTCGGGCGTGTCGTAATTCCGGTAGCCCCATAGATGGGACGCCGAATTGACCGCCCACGTGACGTGCATCACCCACACCAGCCGGAGGAACATCCCGTAGACGAGAAAAGACAATCCCGTCGCAAGCCCCCAGCCCAGCCATCCGGCGGCCAGCAGAACGCCGCCCAGGCCTATGTGCCAAACAAGGTAGGTCTTGTCGAGCACTCGCATGAACGGATCGTTCAGCAGGTCTTTGCCGTAGCGACGGACCATCCTGGTCCATTGCGGTTCGCGCGGCCGGGGAAAGAGCCAGAGCACGTGGCTCCACCAGGCGCCTTCACGAGGCGAATGCGGATCGCCCGGAATGTCGGTATACTGGTGGTGTTTGCGGTGTACGCCGATCCAGGTGACGGGCGGCCCCTCGCCGGCCAAAGCGCCCAAGAGCGCCAGGATCCGCCGTACGACCGGATACGTCTGGAAACTGAGGTGAGCCATCAGCCGATGGTAGCCCAGGCACACGCCCAGCCCGCCGGTCAGCCACGACAGAACAAGGAACAGCAGCAGGCCCTTCCAGGTGAATACCAGGGGTGCGGCCAGGGCGCCGACGTGAATCCCTAGAATCCAAAGCACGGTAGACCACTCAAGTCCGTGCGACCACCGCCCGCTTGCGGCCGGGGCCCCGGCAACGGGTTCGAGGACGGGGCACGGGCCGGCCGGAACCAGACCCACGGCAACGCTTGTTGCCGCAACGCCTTCTGTTGAAGTCTTCATCGAATGCATGCCTAAGAAACCCGGTTCAGGGGGTCGGCCCGAGAAGGAGCCACGTTGGCTGGCTATGCCGCCGACACCCGCTGGAATCGGTAGGTCACGATGTATCCTTTCCGTGTTGCGGCGTGCAGCATGCCTCGATAGGGTACTTCAAGCCCACTTATTCGTACCAAATGGCCCGCGGACGGTCGGCAGGACGCGTAGAAGCCGCACGATTCCCGGGAAGAACGGCCTCCGGCCGCGCGCCGGCAGTCGCGTAATACCTGGGTAAAACATTGTCAAAGCTTGGTAAAAGGTGGTCAACGAGCTTCTTGCGCGGCCACCGGCATCATCGAGATCCGGAACTTCGTGCAACCGTAGGGAACCAGGGTGATCTCCTCGGCCGACGCCCGGGCGGCCACCTCCTCGCGGGGCAACGCTTGCTTCGGGTCAGGCTGCCAGTCGAAAGCCGCGGCCCGGGCCCGCAACCGCAGGGGCGAGGCCAGGGGCCATGTCCACTTCGCGGGCATGGGGTCTCTCTGAACCGTGATCCCGTCTCCCTTGGCGTTCGTATCGGTGATCGCGTAGTTCCATTTGGCGGCCGGATCGGGCGTGTTGTCATCCTTGGCGTCGGCGATTGGCAGGGCAAAGAGCAGGGGGCCGTAGTGCACCGAGGCATACGGTGCGTTGCCGGCGTTCTTGTCCTCTCCGCGGACGACCCGCACCGTCATGGGAAAGTTCAGGACGACCCGGTCTCCGCTTTTCCAGGTTCGGGCGATGCGAAGGAAGCCGGAAGCGTCCGGCTTCGGCGCGACGGCATCGCCATTGACCGTGACCGCCGGTTTCACGCACCAACCCGGGATCCGCAGCAGAATCGGAAACTCGGCGGGACGTTCGACCGAGATCTCCATTTCGATGGTCTCGTGGAACGGATAGTCCGTGCGGCAAGTCACCTTGGCTTTCACCCGATCGGCCACCAACGCCGATACCGAGCCCGGACCGTAATGGACGGCCGCCAGGCCGCGGTCCATGGTCGCCATCCACATGTTCGACACGTATTCCGGGAGAATCCGATTGAGCGCGGCCGTGCAGCACAGGGGACCATGGCAAGCCTGGTAGGTGCATTGTCTATTCTGGGGCAAGGATCTGTCGCGCATGCGGTTGGGGCTCTGGAAGTAGACGTGTTTTCGGAAATCGCGCGACGTCACCGCCGGACCGGCATTGAAGAAGGCTTGCTCCACCTGGTCGGCCAAGCTGCCCTGCCCGCTGATGGATAGCAGCAGGATCTTGCCCCACAGGAAACCGGCCACATCGCAGGTCTCCGTGGCGCGGAAGGCCCCGGTCGGCCCGAAGTCCTCATCGAAGACGGGGATGCCATAGGGTTGCATGCAGTCCCGCTCGACAACCCGGTGCCACGCCATCGCCGTATCGAGGAACTCGCGTTTGCCGGTCCACAGGTATCCCAGGGCCCAGGGCGCAGTGCTCTCCAGGAATCGCACGCCGTGGTCTTTTCGCTCGGCGCCTGGTTGCTCGTTGGGCATCCGTTGATAGCGCGTCCAAGTCCAAGGCTTTTTCTGTTTGCTCTCGGCCGCGGCAAAGAACTCGGTCAAGGCTTTCCCGACCGCCTCGTTGCCGGTCCAGGAGTACGTCATGAAGGCCGGCCAGGCGTTCGATGGCCCCCATCCCATGCCTAACCAGTCCGGAAGACCGGGGTAAACGGTCTCCAAGACCCGCAGAACGCGCGGATCGCGTGTCGCGGCGTACTGCCTGGCCAAGGCACGCCCCAGCAGGCCGTTGGCCCAGATCGACCACCCTCCCGCAGCACAGACGGGCCGCACGTCCTCCTCGCGGTTGCGGTCGAGCCACCACATGAACAAAACGCCCTGCGGGTTCACGTTGGCAACGACGGGATCCAGGCGGGCACGAGCAAGGTCCAATAGGGCCTGGTCGTGCAGCGCCTGGCCGAGTCCCACCAGTCCCTCGAACCAGTAGCCTCCCCCCTCGTAGGGCCATGCACCTTTCCCCCATCCCACAAGACGCTCTCCCGTCATGCGGTAGTCGGCCGCCCAGGCCTGACGGAAGTCCTTGGCCACGTCATCCATGCGGGCGGTGTAGCCGTCGCGCACGGCCAGGCACCAGTCTCGCAACCATCCGCCGGGCTCGACCGCCCCGGGCGGGAGGGGCAGAAAGGCCGGTCGGGTCGCGGGTGCGAAGGGAGGCAAGTAAGGATGCCCGTCTTCCTTGGGTGGTTCCGCTGCGCGCCCCGCGAGCGCGAGACTCAGCGCGATCAAGGTCAGGACGCCGGTCTGCGTGTTGCGAGTGTTCATGTCGTTTTCCTCGTGATGGTTGTAGCGAGTCCACTGATTTGTCACTGATTCGCCGCCGGGGGCTTTTCCACGCGCCGCAGCGACGCCGCTCCCGCCTCCCATCAGCCAGCCGAGCGGCTACTCTTTCCTCCGGAGGAATGACCAGCCCTTCACCTTGATCGTACTCTCGATGTCGTCCATGAGCTTTTTCTGCCTGTCCGCTGGCATGGAGGCAAGGAATTTCTTCGATTTGGGGCCCGTGGGGTCGATGAATAGCTCCATGAACTTGTGGAGCAAGGGTTCATCAGTGGAGTTCGATGTCCTTCTCCTAAGAAACTATCTCAAAAGCTGAAAACGGTGTTGACGGCGATACCACAACAGCGAGCAGGCCAGTTGGATGAGGCCCAGGTAATTGCATGACTTCTTCGCGTACCGAACGAGGATTCCCCGGCA
>JBEKCP010000095.1:0-12517 GCA_050014815.1 Thermoguttaceae bacterium
GCCGGCTCGGCCGCGCGGGAGTACGCCGCGGCCCAGCCGAGCAGCAGGCAGTAGACGCCGAGGGAGGTCGAGAATTGGCGTGCAAGCATGGTGGACGGTCTCCAGGATGGCGGGAAGGGGCGGGTCTGCGGTGGGTGCTCCCGTATGCGAAGCCGCATCCGGTCGCCGGTTGCAAGGTGTGTTCTGCTGGGCGCCTATTGTAACACAAACCGGGCCGTGCGTCACGCACCCTTGATAACGGGTGCGGCAACGTTTTCTGGCGGCCGTCATCATGTAGCCGGCACACTCCGTGTGCCGGATTCCGGGACCAACCTTCGGTCGGTGCCCATCCTTCGGATGGTGCCCGGAGTGTGCGGACTACATGCCAAGAACCGTTGCCGCACCCTTGAAAACCCACCCGCCGGTAGGTTAGGAGTTGTTCACAAATAACTTAGCCATTTCGTTTTCGTGAACGGATGGTGTAGTTCCATTTCGGCAGGACCGCATGGCGAGACAACCGCACAGTCGCCTTCGCTTCCTCGGATACCTTGACCTTGGTCGGGTAGAACCGTGTGTCCAACGCTGCGCGGCAACGAAAGCCAGTGCTCGACCGGGTAGTGCGGATGTACTTCAGCATGACTTCGTAGCTGGTCAACGGTTCTCCAGCCCAATTGGCGCTGATCAGATTGAACATGCGGTGCTCGAGCGGGTTCCACTTGGAGGTGCCTGCGGGATAATGTCCGACAGTGATCGTCAATCCGAATTCATCAGCCAGGTCTTGCAGCCCCACCTTCCAGGCCCAACAACGGTTGCCGTTGGCGCCTCCGCTGTCGGCTTCGATGGCCAACCGCGACACCCGCGGATACCGGCGCCGCCCAACCCTCAGCCACCACAAACGGATGGCACGCACTGCAAAGGCCGCCGTCACATGCCCAACCGGCACGCCACGCCGCACCAAAGCAGCGGCCAAATTGCGAGTGGTCTTATGCGTCCAGCGCAGACCTCCCATCGGCTCGCCGGCCGTCGCATGCCGCAACAACTCCTTCAACAACTCCCGCACACGGGGCGTTTTTTTCCACGCGCTTTCGTCCGCCCCCGAGACGCCGCACCCGGTCCGAAGACTCTGCCTGCCCCCGTTCGCTCTCGCACAATCCGCGGCGGATCGTCATGCGATTCAGGCCAGTGATTCTTGCCGCCTCCTGGATGCCACCGTGCCCACGCTGCCTAGCCAGTATCCCGGCGAACAACCGCCGACTCCGTTCATCCAGTTCGGCCATCACACGATTGACAGCCCGATGGTACGCCACCAAATCGGTATCGCTGCGTGACCGACATCCTCGACAACGACACCGATGGATTCGCTTGCGTCTTGGCGAGCAGGTCACTTTGGTGCTGATCGCCCCCTTCGCCTTCGTCGCCCCCGGAGGGTGACGCGGCGTTGAGGGTGGGGGCTTGCGGTGGGGATGCCAGCGAAGTATCATCCGGGGTGCTGGCGTTTACCTTTCTGGCTTCGCTGGTGCAAACCCTGGTGCAAACCGACAAATGGGTTGCCGCAAGTCTTTTGGTGTCGGCACTTACGTCATGCGGCTTGGAGACTGTGGATCTGGGTGTCGGGGGTTCGAGTCCCCTTACCCACCCTTATAAAGTCTTTCGCGGCAATGAGTTGCGAAAGGCTTTCTTCTTGCGATCTCCGCGAGACGTTTGCTCACCTCTTGGAGGGCCGAAGGGGACAGTCCCCCGTGAATGGTTACGAGGGCAAACGGGAGCCTGGGGAGTGGCCTATGAAAACCAACGCCATGCGCATCCTCGACACGCTCGGCATCCATTACGACATTCGAGAGTACGAGGTTGACCCCGACGATCTCAGTGCCGAGCACGTTGCCCGAGACATCGGATTGCCGCCGGCGCAGGTGTTCAAGACCCTGGTGGCCCGAGGCGATCGTCATGGGGTGCTGCTGGCCGTTGTTCCAGCCGACGCCGAGCTGGATTTCAAGGCCCTGGCCCGGCAATCCGACAACCGAACCGTGGAGATGGTCTCGCTCAAAGAAGTGCAGCCGCTTACCGGGTACATTCGCGGCGGCGTGACGGCCTTGGCCGGCAAGCGAGACTATCCCGTGTATGCCGACGAGCAGATTCAGTTGTTCGACGTGATTGCGGTGTCGGCGGGCGTGCGAGGAAAACAGATGCTCCTGGCGCCGGACGACTACCTGCGTGCGACTCGGGCGACAACCGGGCCAATCAGCCGGGCTGGCGGAGGGTGAGCACCCCGCCCGCGGTTGGGTGGCACGCCCTGAGGAACGAAGGGCGTGGAAGGCCCGCCCGCCTGCGCGCTTCACCTTGCCCTGAGCAGGAGGACCGGCACGCCGATACTGTGCTGCACTTCAGAAGCCGTTACTCCGAGGAGCAGGTCGCCCAGCAAACGGTGCCCGTGAGTGCTCATGGCCACGAGGTCGCAGTCGTGTTCCTGGACCCACTTGACGATCTGCCTGGCCGGCGGCGCGCCGTAGGCGAGTTCGGCACTGGCCGTGACGCCGACGGCCGCGAATTCGGCTTTCACGCCGTCCAGGTACGCCTGCCCCTTTTCGACCTCCTCCCCGGCCGCGTTCGGGCCGTGCCATTGGGCCGCGGCACTGGTGGCCACGTGGAGGAGCACCACGCGGCTCTTCATGAACTTCGCGAGCTCCTTGACGTGTTCGATAATCGCCCGGTCGGTGGGAGTGGTGTCCAGCGTCACGAGGATCGTCTTGTACATGGGTGTTCCTTTCGTCGTCCGGGAAAAGGTGCCTGTCACCTTTTCCAGCTCATCCGCCGATAATGACCTTCCAGGCTTCTTCGATCGCGTCCGGCAAACCGTAGATGTCCATCGCGGTAATCACCGCCGCGCTGCCCCACCCGGCGATCAGCAGGAACCAGCCGAGTTTCCATTTGCCCATTCTCTTCTTGGAAGACGTGAAGAGCAAGAGAGGCAACATGGCAAAGGGGAGCTGTAGCGCGAGCACGACCTGGCTGAGACACAGCAGTTCCGTCACGCTGCTGTCGCCGCGCAGCCCGATGACGAAGACCGCCGGCAGGATGGCCAGGCCGCGGGTGATGAGCCGCCGGACCCACGGGGAAAGCCGCCAGTGCATGAAACCTTCCATCACCACCTGCCCGGCCAGCGTGCCGGTGATCGTGCTGCTCTGCCCGCTGGCAAACAAGGCCACGGCGAACAGCGTGCTCGCGGCGGCCGTTCCCAATAGCGGGGCGAGCGTCAGGTAAGCGACGCGGATCCAGTCGGGGTTGCTCTCGGGGCTGAAGTCCACCACCGCGCCGCCCGGCACCGTTACGCTCTTCTGCTGGAAGAACACGATCGCCGCCAGCACCAGGATGGCCGCATTGACGAAAAAGGCGATGGTCAGGGCGACCGCCGAGTCGATGGTGTTGAAGCGGATCCCGCGGCGAATCGATCGCTCGTCCTTCCCCAGCCTGCGGGTTTGGACCAGGGCCGAGTGCAAGTAAAGGTTGTGGGGCATGACCGTGGCCCCGATGATGCCGATGGCCAGTACGAGCATGCCCGAATCGTAGGCATTGCCCGCGCCGCGAAAGCCCGGACTCACCAGGGCAAGCCCCATCTCGGAGAAGCTCGGCTGCGTTTGCGGAAGGACGAAAATCTCGATGAAGTAGCACACCGAGATGGTCACCACCAGCAGGAGCACGACGGCCTCGATGGTCCGCATGCCGAACCGCTGCAGGCCCAGGAGCAACAACACGTCCAGCCCCGTGATGATGACCGCCCAGAGCAGCGGGATGCCGAACATGAGGTACAGCGCCACGGCGCTGCCGAGCACCTCGGCCAGGTCGCAGGCGCCGATGGCCACCTCGCACAACAGCCAGTTGGGCCAGCGGGTCCACCGCGGATACCAGTCGCGGCAGCATTGGGCAAGGTCCTTGCCGGTCACGACGCCCAGCCGGGCGGCAATCACCTGCATGAAGATGGCCATCAGGCTGGCCATCCCGACGACCCACAACAGCCCGTACTTGTACTGGGCGCCGCCTTGCAGGTCGGTGCCCCAGTTGCCGGGGTCCATATAGCCGACGCTGACCAAAATCGCCGGCCCCGAGAATGCCCACCACTGCGGCCAGAAGCCGGCCTGATGGTCGGGCAGGGCCACGGAGCCGTGTACTCCCTCCAGGGAGACGTGGCCGGCCGCCGGACCGACAGCCGTGCCGCCGCCCTGCGGCCGGCAGGCGGAGTCTGAATCGTCGATGCGTTCCGGCTCAGGTTCCGGTTTCGTCATCCTCGGCGTACCCCGGATACGAGGCTATAGGCAGGGGGTTTTGATGGTCGTCTGTCGGACGACCGGACCTACTTTCCCTTGTAGCCGAGCTTCTTGGCCTGCGCGAAATCCTCTTCCGCTTCGGCCCTGTCGCCCTTTTTCCCGGTCGGCTCCATGATAGCCTTTCCGATCCGCACCCGCCAGCCCGTTGCCGCGCTCCGAGTTTCGCCATCCCGGAGAGGCTATCCTCGAGCCGCGACCATCTTACATCGGGGGTTTCAAGAGTTCTCCGGGTTCGAGCGCTCGTGGCGCGAAGCGGACGGTGGCCAGCGCGCCGCGGAACCAGAAGACGTCGTTGATCCGCGCACCGAGCGAGACCTTGCCCGGCCCCATGGGCGCCCGGCGGATCGGGGCCCGCAGCTCGCAGACCCCGTCAACATACTGGATCATCTCATGCCCGTCGTACACCAAGGCCAGATTGTGCCACCGCCCCAGCGGGTGCGCGAGCCGGGGATCGTTGAGCGGCTGCTCGGCGGGGCCGGACTTGATGAACGTGTCGGCGTACCACCGGCCGCCGGCCGTCAGCCGCGTCTCCAAGAGGACGCGGTCCTCGCTTGCCTCTTCCTGGACGTGCAGGAACCGTTGTTCCGCCGGGCCCCCGGCATCGGGGCGCAGGAGGACCTCGATCGAAAACGCGGCAGCGCCCTGGATCGGGTTTATGTCCAGCACCAGGGCGTCGCGGCGGCCGTCGAACTCGATGCACAGACCGGCCGGCCCCGCAGCGACGCGAGGCGCGCCCTTGACGACGGGTCGCAGACCGCCGATCTCATCCGTGCTGGCCATGTGCCAAACGATCATTTGTCGGTTCCGGCCGGCAAGCTCAGTGCATGGCGGCCGGGCGGCAGCGTGGCCCCGGTAGCGAGCACCCGCACCGGCAGCGGCGTCTCGATCTCTACGCGGCGGCGGCCGTCCTCGACGGGCCCCCATGCGATGCGGACCGTTCCGCCGGCGGTACACAACGCGGCCTTCAGCGGAACAGTGCCGGGGGCCGTGGCCAACTCCAAGGGGTTGCAACCCACGGCGTCTATTGCCGGCCGCAGCCCCATCTGGTCTTCAATGTAGGAAATCGCTATGCCCGACGACCAGCCGTGACAGTCGCTTCGCGGCTCGCCTTCGACCTCGGGAAACGTGGTCAGCCCGGTGCGGGCCAGTACGTCGCTCCAGCGGCGGTACTGCGGGGCGATGCGCTGGACATCGCCCGCCGCGCGGCAGGCCCGAATCAGATAGTAGCGATAGAAGAAAGTCCCCGGCTGCACAACGTCGGGGCGATCCACCGAGGCGGCCAGTGCCTGGCGGGCCTCTTCACCGCGGATCGCGCCGGCCAGCACGGCCTCCACTTGCGCGTGAACGCTCCAGGAGGTCCGGGCGGGCGTGTCGGCGACCAACGACCGCGAGCGGTTCCAGCACCGATCGCGGATCGCCTGCCTCAGCCGCTCGGCCATCTGCTGCCAATACGGGGCGAAGGCGTGTACGCCGGCCGCCTGCTCCAGCCGGGCCGTCGCGGCCGCCGCCCGCGCGAGCATGCCGGCGACAATGGCCGAGCCGCCGTCGGACTCTTGCGGGGCATTGCCCGCCGCGAATCCGCTGGCCCAGTCCACGAAGGGCGCGTGCGGGACCCGCCCCGGCAGTCCGTCCGGCCGCAAATCGCGGGCAAATGCCTCCAGGATCGCCCGCGCCGCGGGAAGGTAGCATCGCACGAGCCCCGGGTCGCCGCGATAACGCAGAAAGTCGTCCAAGAACTCGATCCAATACAGGGAATAGGTCGGCAATATCTGTACTAGCCGCGCCGGGTAGTGGCACTGCAACATGCCGCCGGCCATCTGACTGGCATGGAGGTCGTCGATCGCCTTGCGGGCCAACCGGTCGTCGCCGGCAAGCCAATAGTGGCAGAGGGCCTGCACCGGGCTGTCGCCGTCGAATTGGCATTGCTCGTATTGAGGGCAGTCGAAAAAGGTCTCGTGGGCGCAGAGTCGCAGCGTCTCCCAGGCCGCCTCCCAGTTCCGCGCCCCGTCGGCGTCCAGACCGGTCATCTCGGCGCGTCGCACCAGCGGGAAGCCATTGGCCAGGATCTCGCAGCGGCCCAGTTCCAGTGCCTCGCCGGCCGTGGCCACGTTGATCTGGAGATAACGGAAGGAGCGGAACCACGGCGGAGTCCAGCGCCGATCGCGTCCGCCGTCCGGGAGCAACTCGTCGCGCAAGCCCCGCAACTCGTCGCGGTCGCCGATCTGGTCGCGGCGCCTCTTGCGCTTGGCAACGGGGTCATATCCCCCCTCGGACCAGACCAGTCCCAGGGTCGCTCCCGCGCCGCCCGACCAGTGCAAGGTGGGAATGGCGTTGGTCATTCCGCCGCGGTCAACGATCAGGCGGCACTGCGTGTGCGGAGGGATGCGGAGCGGCTGGCCCGCAAACCAAGCGCGGGCATCGGTCTCGGCGACGCCTTTTACCCAAGCCAGGCGCTGCCAGGCGATCGGGTCGCGGGTCATCGGGGGCAGCGGGTCAACCAGCAGGCGACACCCCAAGGGCAAATTGCCCCAGGGGTTGGCCGCCCTATTGCAGACTACCCGCGGCTTCGCCCAACGGCGACCGTCATAATCGAGCGATTGCCAGCCCCAGGGGTGCTCGCCGGCCTGAAACCGCTCGCCCGTTCCCAAGGTCATGCGGCTGCCTTCCAGGGGCGTGGGGGCCGTATCGTGCCAGCATTGCCAGGTTGCGGCACCGCCGAGGAGCCGGTCCAGCGCGGGTTCTTCGGCGGCACAGAGGAAGAAAGCCGGCGGTCCCATCTGGCCGACGCCGCTGGCCTCGCCGGCATGCCAGACGGCCGCTGTGAGCAGGTGTTCGCCCGCGGCAAGGGCCGGCAACTCGGCCGATCGGGCCAGCCACCGCCAGGGATCGCTGCGCGAGGGGCCATCGACCAGCAGGAGGCCGTCCAGCCACACCCGCACCCGCTGGCTGCCCGTGACCCACCACCGCCGGCCGGCTTCCAACGCCTTGTCGAGCTTGAACCGGCATCGCCAGAGCACCGTCACGCCTTCGCGAGGGGCCGCGGGGTGCCAGCGGGCCGGGGCCTTCATCAGCGGATGGCCGTCTCCCAGGACCTCCGGCGGCCAGCCCCGACTGCTCGGCGGCGGGCTGGCATCGACCGCGGGCGTCGCTGGCGACGGCGGTTGGCGATCTTGGACCGGGCCCGTGGAAGTGCCGGGTTCAGCCGCCCAGCCGACCGCGTTGAGGCCGCCGGCCAGGCCCGCCGCGCCCAGCGCACTTATATTCTGTAGAAACTCGCGACGCTTGTGGAAACGCGGCCCGTGCCAAGTGCTCATGGTCGAAATCACCTCAGTTCCAGCCACCCGTCGCGGATCGCGGCGGGGGTCTCTTTGCCGTTGAGAATGAGTTTGGGTGTGCCGCTGACGCGCAGCTTCATGGCTGTAAGCGGCCCTTCGACCACCACGCGATCCCCGCCGGCGCGGAGGTATACACTGTCGGAGAACGTGAACGACTCGCCGTTGCCGGCAAGCGTCAACGGCCGCTCGTACTCGTCGCCGAAGCGGATGAGCACGCGGTCGTCGATCCCGCTCTGCGGTTGGCCTCGGACGGCTACAGCCAGGCCAGCGGGCGATTGGGCGATGCGCTCGAACCGGGCGATCTTCTGCCCCGCCGCTCCGCCCGCAAACGGCTCGTGGACCGCGGCCAGCGCGGTGGCGGTCCCGCGACGGCGGGCCATGAGGACCGCGGTTGTCTTGGCATCGGTCCCCGGCGGCGTAAACGCGAACAGCGCGGTGTCCGGCTCCCCGAGCATGTGGACCCGCACGCCGAAGACATCCTTGCCCTCGCCGCCCTGCACGAGGGTCTCGGTCCAGGCGGCCTCGCCGACCGCCTTCTTGCGGACGTTGGCCGGCTCCGGCGGCTTCTTGTTCTTCGCAAGCTGCGGGTCCCAGAAGGGCGACTGGCTCAACTCGTTCGAGTCGGCCCACGGCGCCCCATCGGCGCCGAGCACCTGGCCCGGCCCCTGCACGTGCCAGTCGTAGACCCGCGGCCGGTCGCTTTGCAGCCAGAAGACGTCGAGCAGGTAGTCGTCGGTCAGCACGAGGCACCGTTGGGCGTCCACGCCCGGATAGAGGGCCAGCTCGACTTCCTCCATCGCGCCTTCCTTGTTCGGCCGCTGGACTTTCTGCGGCTTGGCGCGAACGGCGACGAAGCGGGCGGCCGGGCCGAGCCGCTGCCGGATCTGCTGGTGAGCGCATCCCTCCTCGCCGCTGTCGACGTATTGGATCTGGAGGCCGTCGACCACCACGCCGCTGCCTTGCCCGCGGACGCTGTCGCGCCAGGGATCGCCGCCGGCGTACCCGGGCCAGACGACGCCCTGCTTGTTGTAGACGAGCCGGTTCCGGGCCACGTACTGGAGGATCGAAAAGCAGTCGTGTACGTAGTGGACGTAGTACATGCCGAACTGCAGGGCGACCGCTGGCTTGGGCGACTCCCAATAGGCCGGGCTCTCTTCGGCCCGCAGCAGGGCAAATCCCCGCTCCGGCGTAACGAACGAGCTCGCCGCCGGCGGCCTGGCCTTCTTCGGGTCGATCGGGCCGAGCCCGAAGTAGAGCGACGGCAGGTAGAGGTCTTCGCCCGGCTTGCGCAATTGGGCGAGGAAGTAATCGAACCCGGCGTCGGGGAACCGGCGGTGCCCGATCTCCCACCAGAGCGGCGGTTGCATCTTCTGGATCGGGCCCTGCATCATGAACTGGGCCCACCAGGGCGATCCGCCGCTTCCGTCGGCCGCGTAGCCCCGGACGGCGTAAAGCGGGGCGGCGTCGCCCATGTTGACCGTGAGGAAGTCGGCCGTTCCGCCGGCGATCGGCAGGCGGGGATACGCGACCGCGATGAGCGACCCGAGGAAGTTGCGCATGTTCGCGCCCCCCTTGCCCGTGTAGCCGTAGCCGTATTGCGGCAGCCCAAGGCGTTCGAGCCCCTCGCACCAGAGCAGCATGGCGCCGATGTTCGAGGCGAACTTGCCGAACTCCTCCATGTAGAACCGGTCGCCCGCCACGTAAGAGTCCATGTACCATTTCCAGCCGCCCAGCGCCCCGAAGACGTCCCGGATGTTCTTCTCGTCGCGGCTGGCAACGGCCAGCACGTGGATGCCGGCCACGGTCGGCCATTGCATGTTGGGCAGCCAGCCGGTCCGCGGCCGATCGGGTTTGGACCATGGGCCCTTGGTCGCCAGCAGCCAGTCGACGTAGCCGCGGATCGTCGCCTCGATGTCGCGGCGCTGCTCGGGGCTCAGCTCATCATAGAGAACGTCATAGCGCAAGGCGTCCAGCGTGCGGTCGTCGCGATAGGCCAGGTTGCCGGTGGCCGGATTGCCCGGCTTGTTCGCCCCGGGCCGGGCGCCGATGAACCGGAGCAGGGCCTGTTTCTCCGCTTCGCCCGCCTTCTTGTCGCCCAGCACGGCGTACTGGAAGAGGTTGAGCCAGGAGCGGTTGCCGCCCCGGCCGCCGCTTTCCATGGCGGCCATCCGCTCGTATTGCCGCCTGGCCGCCGGGTCGGTCTCGATCCGCTGCCCTGTCGCGGCCGCCTCGTCCTTGGTCCACAAGAGCAGCGGATGCTCGACCTTCCGGGCCTGGCCGAAGGCCGCCGCCGCACTGGCGGCAAAGATCACCCCTGCACCGGCTTGCACAATCCACGTTCGACGCAACAGCATGGCGAGGGCTCCTGGGCGGGGTAAGGGGCGGGCGGAACGGACAGACTTGATTCCAAGCAACTGCCGGCAGTTTAAGCCATACCAAGCGCGGCCGCAAGAGGGCGGAAAACGCTACCGCCCATGTTGAGAAAAGGCCGCACCTCCCCCGGCCAACCTTCGGTCGGTGCCCGTCGACCCACCCTGCCCTCTAATCCCCAACCCCTGATCCCGGGGCCACGTGGATCTGGGCCACGAGCCACTCGCCCCGCTCGTTCTGAAAAGGGATGCTCGTCACGCGCCAGGGCAGTCCGGTTTCACCGGACGAGACCTGCTCGGTCACCACGGTCCGGAGGGTCCTCAGGGCCTCCGCGGCGGGCGACCGCTCCCGCGCGGCGTATCCGCCCGGAAAATACCCGTCGCACGTCTTCCCGTGGTAGTCGCCCAGCGCCGAGCGCAGGTGGGGATCGACGTAGCGGAGGTTGGAATCCGCATCGACGACGTGCAGGCGGGCCCCGACGACGGCCACGAAAAGGCGGACGTACTGCTCCATTGCGGCGGCGGCCTCCTCGGTCGCCTTGTGCGCCGCGATCCTGGCCTCCAGGTGACGATTCATCCGCGCGATCGTGTCCCGATCGGTCCTCGCCCGGAGCACGCTGCGGACCCTGGCCAAGAGCAGTTCTTTACTGGAGGGCCCGATGAGATAGTCGTCGGCCCCGTCCGCCATGCCCTGGCGGACATCGTCCGACTGCGACACGGCACCCCCCAGTACGACCGCGATCTCGCACAACTGGGGATCCGATTTCAGCCGGCGGCAGAGGTCCAGGGCCTGGTGGTCGGGCAGGGCGAGATCCAGCAGGACGAGGTCGGGCGACTCGGCCGCCAGCACCTCCATCGCCAGGACGCCGCTCGTGGTGGTCGAGGCGTCGTAACCTTCCTCGTTGAGATAGCGGGCCGATCGCTGGGCCGTTTCGGGCGAATTCGCGATGACGACGATCTTGGCCATCTCACGTCCGTTTTTCGAAGCGATGCCTCGAGCGCTCGCGGCGTCAGGGTGCGGCGGGCGGCGGCGGCGGGATCGCCCCGGGGGCGGACCCGCCCGGCGCCGACCCTTGGCCCGCCTTGGGCGTCTTGGCCAACTCCTGTGCAATGTTGGCCGGCACCTGGCCCCCCGCCGCAACCAGGAGGTTGGCGGCCACCCGGTCGTGCGTCTCCAGGGTCAATGCCTTGAGCAACTGCGTCTGGGCCGCGTCCTTGTGCCCCTCGGACAAGTACAAGAAGCCCAAGAGGAACCGGGATGTCGGCGAAGTGGGGTTCTTGCCCACGTCCTTCTCCAGGGCCGTGAGCTGATCGGTGAACGGCTTGATGTTGCCGTAGTAACCGTACAGCGTCGCCCAGTCGGGCGTCTTGCCCATGGCGGCAATCGCATGGGCCTCCATGGCCGCCCCGTCATAATTGCCCTGCGCAAACATCGAGAGCGCCAAGAGCAGGTGTACGCCGGGGTCCTGGGGGTTGTCGATTGCGGCGTGGGCGGACTGCTTCAGCGAGCCGCGGTAGTCGCCCGACTGGAACGCCCCCACGGCCTGCGCGTAGTAGCCGCTCGTGCCCGCCGTATCCTCCGACCCGTAGGCAACGGTGTACGGCGGGTTCACGCCTGCCGCTGTCCCGGGAGCGTCCCCCGTCGAGACCACCTCCGGATTGACGTACATGTAATACGGGTAGGTCGCGTAGTCACAAGTGCCGTTCCAGCACGACGGATACTGCCACCAGAAGTTCGAATAGTAATAGGGGTACCACCAGCCGAAGCCGAGGTCCCACCACGGGGCAAAGAAGAAACCGCGGTTGTACCGCCACCAATCGTGGCCGCGGTCGAAGGCCCACTGGTTCGAGCGGTAGTGATTCCAATCACCGTGCTCGTTCCAGTGCGCGTTTCCGCTGAAGGTGTTCCACTTCTGCTGCGGGCCGAAGGTGTTCCACTTCTGCTGCGGGCCGACCGAGTTGAAGTTGCCGACGCGCGGGGAGTTGAAGTTGGAGTAGTTGTGCACGTTTCCGCCGCCCCAATTCGAGCCGCTGGACGATTGCATTTGCATTTTGCCTCCGCCCGAACCGCCGCTCGACCCGCCGGGGCCGCCGCCACCTCCTCCATGATGATCATGCGCGAGGGCCAGGGCGGAACTAAGGGCCATCAAGCCGGCCACAGCCAAGCAGACGCCGAATCTCCGAACATGCAAGTTCATAGCATCACCTCCTCCATCACGCGAGGGAATGGTCTTTCGCCGTACTGCATGCCTGCACCGGCAGGCACGCGAATTGACATGTTATTCACTGCTGAATTCTACACCCGAACGGGGACAGCGGCCAGGAGTTCGGCGAAAAAAAGGGGACTGGCTCCGTGGCGCAGGTTGCTTGCCGTTGGAAGAATCGCCGCCGCGACGGTGCCTGTCCCCCTTTTTTCGCCCTCCGGGGAAAGGGGACAGGCACCGTCGCCGCAACCCGTTTGCCCACCGCCACATCGAGCGTGGCGACGGAGCCAGTCCCCTTTCCAATCTTGCGC